>CACZEJ010000130.1 GCA_902780115.1 Ruminococcus flavefaciens
CTGATTTCGGCGACTTTGACGGTGCTATCCTTCTTACAAATACCCTTTCGCACCAACCTGTAGTCAATGACATAATAACCAGAATAAGGATCGCAGGCATTCCTGCTGTAAGTATAGACAATGATCTGCCGTTTTTCTACCATATCGGCATAGACAACAGGACCGCTATGCGCGATATAACCGAACATATGATAAATGTTCACGGCTTCACGAAATTCGCTTATATATCGGGTCCCGATGACAACCCCGAAAGCGCTGACCGACTTGCTGCCTTCTGCACGGTACTCCAAGAACACGGGATAAAGATCAACGATGAAGCCATATATTACGGAGACTTCCGCGCTCCGTCGGGAAAAGCCGCTGTAGAGCACTTCATCAGGCATCTTCCCGAAATGCCTCAGGCTATAATCTGTGCAAATGATGTCATGGCTTCGTCAGCTATTACCAAGCTGGTCTCAGAGGGCATCAGTGTCCCCGAGGACGTTGCTGTAACAGGCTTTGACAACACCTACAGCACTCATAATTACCGCGTGGAGCTCACATCTGTTGACCGTCCCCTCGGACTGTCAGGCAGGCTCGCCTGCAAGATGCTCTACAACCATTTCAGGAATATGCCTCAGGAAAGAAACATCATTCTGAATATGTCAGCTCGTTTCACAGAGAGCTGCGGCTGCGGTCATAACGCTGTGACCGACCTTTCTGAGATAAAGGAGCTCAACTACAGAAATTACTCCAACTTTGAAAATATCCAGAACTACATGGCTGTTCTTAACAGAATGTCCACTCAGCTCCTCGCCTGCAACAACTTCAGAGAGTACATCGCAACTCTCAAGCAGGCTGCTGTAGAGATACGTCCCGATGAATTTTACTTCTGTCTCTGTGACAACTGGGACTCTGAATCGGCTATCGACAGGTCAACTGTCATGGAGGGAGCCGAACCTCCCGTGCCAATGGCATATACGGACTATGTAAATGTGGAGATAGCCTATGTGGGCGGTAAATTCATAGAATGCGGCAAAATAAAATCGAGCGATATCTTCCCGCCTGTTGCTCACGAGAAAAAAGAAGGAAAGCTGTACTATATCACTCCCCTGCACTTCGGCGAACGCTGTCTCGGTTATATGGTCATACGCAGCACACGTCTGACATTCCAGAACATAATGTTCGAGACATTCTGCATAAACATCTGCAACTCTCTCGAAAATATAAGAAAGCTCATGTGCCTTGAATACGCACTTGTACGCCTCGGAAAGCTGTACGCAAAGGATACTTTCTCGGGTATTTACAATAGGAACGGCTTTGTCAATGCGACCCGCGAGTTGTACCACCAGTGTACCGAACAGCAGCGAAGCATAATGCTCATGTTCATAGACCTGGACGGTCTCAAGGGCATCAACGACACCTACGGACACAGTATGGGCGATAGGGCTATATGGTCAATTGCAGATGTACTGCGCGACTCCTGTACAAACGGCGAAGTGTTCTGCCGTTTCGGCGGCGACGAATTCATCGTTTTTGCGGCAGATTATACCGACAAGGACGCTCATGAACTGACAAAACGTATCAACCGTAACATCGTTATGAGAAATGACAGTCATACCGAGCCGTTCTCTCTTGCTGCAAGCACCGGATTTGTCATCGCAACTCCCAAACCAGGAACAGACATTTTCTACTTTGTTACGGAAGCTGATAAAAAAATGTACAGTGAAAAACGCCGGAAAAAGTCACATTATTCGGATAAATAAAATATACAAAGAAAAGCCCGAAATTAATTTCGGGCTTATTTTTATGGTCTGTATGAGTTTATAATGTCAGCAACAGGCGTATTATAGACATTTCCGTTAAGGACACTGCCGTCAGGCTCAAAACACAGCGCTCGTATATCTCTCGGATCGTCCTCATAAGGATCGGACACTGCCTGCGCACTGTCGAAATATTCTCCGAGAAATTTCAGTGCATTTCCTTTTGGAAAAATGATATTTCCCTCCGAAACTTCATACCCTTTTGCAGAAAAATGCTCCAGAAGCGTCTGCGTCGCCGCATTGTAAGGATTGTCCGCTTCTCTGCTGACGAGCCATGCAGGGTGAAGTTCGAGAAGAACCCCCGTTTTTTTAACGCTTTCGGCAAAAGCCTCAACATACTCTATCGGGATCGTCTCCTGATGAAAAGCATCGACCGACAGCATGATGCGGTTCACGCCGCTTGCCGCCAGCATTTCCGCAGTTTCTTCTATCCGACGTTTATCCCTGCTGAAAAATCCGTTCGTAATGACCTCGCGCTTCGGTATGCCAGCTCTTTTTGCCGCTTCATGTATCCTGAATACGTCCTCGGGATACAAAAGCGGTTCTCCGCCGAATGTCATCAGCGACTTTATGCGGTAATGCCTGCAAACCTCTTCAACAGCTCTTGCAGCAAGTATGCCGTCAATGTGCTCACCGCTGAATTTGTGGTCTCCCTCGCTGCAATGCCTGCATCTTCCTGTGCAGCCCATTGTAACGATAAACTCTATGCGCTCAATATTCCTTGTATATTCGTTCATATCAACTGCTCCTTTATAAGAATAATATCATTACAGGTGCAGTATGGGAACATTTCTTACCCGATGCGTCGTTCCCTTCTTACTGCACCGAGCTGTTAATTCGTTTCATCATCATTTTTTCTTCTCAGACAGATAAAACTATGTCCTTGCCGCTGGGAGAGTACTCCTCCACTGCGACACCGCACTTGTCAAAAAGAATACACGAAGCCTTTACGCTGTCGGTCTCGGCGTATTTATTCTGGAAGTACACAACACGTTTTATCCCCGACTGTATTATAGCCTTCGCGCACTCGTTGCACGGAAAAAGCGTCACGTACAGAGTACAGCCGCTGAGACTGCCGAAGCTGCTGTTGAGTATAGCATTCAGCTCAGCGTGACAAACGAAGGGATACTTCGTGTCGAGAGTGTTGTCACCATCACGCTCCCACGGCATATCATCGTCGTCGCAGCCCGTAGGCATACCATTATATCCGACAGAAACTATCTTGTGCTTGTCATTGACGATACAGGCACCGACCTGTGTGGAATTATCCTTGCTTCGCTGGGCAGACAGCATAGCGATGCCCATAAAATATTCGTCCCAGCTGATATAATCTTGTCTTTTCAGATAGATCACCCCGATTTCAGAAAATGTCCTGCGTATACTATATAAATGGATCTGTATACATAATGATAACTGTTTTGATTTCTTTGATTATACCACATTATCATAAAAATAGCAACACTCTCGGGCGCAAACTTCCGCTTTTCATTTCTCTGCCGCGAACATGGCGGCGCGGACTACACTTATAACACATAATCACAAAATTGCAGCAGAAGCAGAGAAAACATTTTATCATGTTTTTCAAAACTTCATAAAAGATCTGTTATTAAATTAAAATAAGTTACTCTAATATTGAAATTTGATTTAATATGTGGTATAATGTAAAAAAACACTGGGCTGCTCATTGATATGAGCAATTAGTAAATAGTGAACAGAAAGAAGTTATCAGCTGCGATGCTCAATAAAATTACTTTTTCAAACTCACTGCTAATCTGAAAATTGCTGACAAGGCTATGCAATTTTGAGCCCTTTCTGTATTCCTATTTTTTCATACGGAACAACGCTTAAAGAAAAAAAAGAAAAGCGGATCAGCACTTTAACGCCAAAGCACAGGCGAAAAGCTTAAATGTAAAAAAATAGGAGGAAAACATGAAAAAACAATTCAAGAGAAAAACCACTGCGGGACTGCTCTGCCTTTGCCTCATCATGCAGGCAGCTGCTTATTTCCCTGCAAAAGCCGAGACCACAGGCAGCGCTGTCACATTCAACGAGGTCTGCTCAAAGAATACAACTTATCAGGCAGCAGACGGCAGCTGCTATGACTGGATCGAGCTTTTCAACAGCAGCAAGGAAGATGCCGACATATCAGGCTGGGGCATCTCGGACAAGGCTGAAGAGCCGTACCGTTATGTATTTCCTGACGGTACTCGTATCCCCGCAGGCGAAAGGCTTGTTGTCTTCTGCGACAGCAATGCCGCTTTGACCAATGAAAAGATTGCTCCATTCGGTCTTTCTTCATCGGGCGAAACGCTCCTGCTCACAGACGCTAAAGGCAATACAGTTCATACCGTCACTTTCGGAGCACTCGCTTCCGATACTTCATACGGACAGTACCCCGACGGCAGCGGTGAATTCTATACACTCAGCTGTACTCCCGAAAAGACCAACGTAGCTCCCGAAGGAAGCGCAGCTGTTCGTCAGCCTGTATTCTCAAAGGAGAGCGGCTTCTACGACAGCAGCTTCGAGCTGACACTGACAGCCGAGGAAGGCTGCACGGTATACTACACTACAGACGGCAGCGACCCGACTACAGAGTCGGAAAAGTATGAAGCTCCCATATCTGTCAGCGATATGAGCGATACTCCCAACCGTCTGAGCGCAAGGACCGATATCACTCCGAACAGAGCCGAAGAACCAAGCAAAAACGTGGATAAGGCTGCTGTTATACGCGCTGTTTCCGTTGATAAGGAAGGGCGCGTCAGCGATATCGTTACAAATACATATTTCATCGGCAAGACAAATTCGGGATATTACCCCCAAATGAAAGTTGTCTCACTGGTGACCGATCCCGATAATCTCTTTGATTATGATAAGGGAATATACTGTCTCGGCAAGGTTTACGACGAGGAAAACAAGACCGGCAAGGACCCCCGCGGCGGTATGGGTGCAAGAATGACTAATGTGTGGGAGATCCTCGCAAACTACTCGAAGAAAGGCAGAGAGTGGGAACGCCCTGCAAGCTTCACTCTTTTCGAGAACGGCGAAAAAGTGCTTGAACAGAACGTGGGTATCCGCATCAAGGGCAACTACTCAAGATCACTTCCCCAGAAGAGCTTCAATATCTATACCCGCTCGGACTACGGCACTTCGGAATTCGACTATGATTTCTTCTCGGGTTCTGCTTTGACCGAATCGGGGATGAGCGTGAGCACCGGCGTCACATCGGTGCGTTCCTCGACTTCTTCGGCA
>CACZEJ010000131.1 GCA_902780115.1 Ruminococcus flavefaciens
GTCTGCGGCATCTGCATAGTGCTCGACAGCCCCCATGAACTCCGCACCTCTGCCGCTGTGTTTCCATTCCTTGTTCCTGTTTATCTCGTTGACGGTATCGGCGTACTTCGCAGCCCTTTCACATGGCAGCTCCGACACCTTTCCATCGCTGCACAGGAACATCTTTCCATTTGATACGTATACTATCTTCATTAGTTTTTACGCTGCCCTTTCATTCTTTCGCAGACCGCTTCAGCACATTTCATGCCGTCAACAGCTGCCGATACGATACCGCCTGCATATCCTGCTCCTTCTCCGCATGGGAACAGACCTTTCAACGAAAGTGACTGCATATCCTCACCGCGGTTTATCCGCACAGGCGAACTGCTGCGGCTCTCTATGCCTGTGAGCAGTGTATCTCCGTCGTCAAAGCCCTTTATCTTTTTTCCCATTTCCTTTATGCCGAGTTTAAGTGACTCGCATACAAAATCAGGGAGATACTCCTCGGGAGCTGCAAACTTTACCGACGGACGATAAGACGGCTTTACCCTTCCGAACTTCTCGCTGACTCTGCCCTCCATGAAATCGCGCAGCACCGCCGCAGGTGCGCGGTAATCGCAGCCGCCTGCCTTAAAAGCTTTCTCCTCGAGCTCACGCTGAAAGTACATTCCTGCCAGCGGGTGGTCACTGCCGTAGTCCTCAGTGCCCACATTTACAAGGAGAGCACTGTTGGAGTTCTCGGCATCACGGGCAAAGCAGCTCATACCGTTGACAGCGAGCCTGCCCTCCTCAGATGATGCCGCTACCACATAACCTCCCGGACACATACAGAACGTGTACAGCGTCCGTCCGTTGGGGAGATGCACCACAAGCTTGTAATCGGCTGCTTTTAGAGCACGATGTCCCGCAAAATCGCCGTACATCGCCTTGTCTATATCGCTGCGGAGATGTTCTGCACGAACTCCCACTGAAAAATTCTTCTGTGAGAGGGCAATATTCTCATTATAAAGCAGCTCAAAAACATCTCTTGCACTGTGACCTGATGCAAGGATAAGACTGCTTGCAGCTATTGTTTCGGTTTTGCCGTCATGCTCGTATCTGACAGCTGAAAGCGCACCGTTTTCAGCTTCAAATCCGCAGAATTTTGAGTTAAAGCGAACTTCTCCGCCCAGAGAGATGACACGCTCACGGAGCGACTTTACAGCTCCGCGGAGCTTATCCGTGCCGATATGCGGCTTAGCGAGCCGGAGTATCTCGTCAGGTGCTCCGAACTCCACAAGGCGCTCGAATATCCAGCCGATACGCCTGTCCTTGATGCCTGTTGTAAGCTTTCCGTCGGAAAATGTGCCTGCTCCGCCTTCGCCGAACTGCACATTGCATTCGGGGTCAAGTCTGCCGCCGCTCTGGAACTCCTCCACTGCCTTGCAGCGCGAATCCACATCGCCGCCTCTTTCGAGGACTATCGGCTTCGCCCCTGCCATTGACAGCACAAGTGCCGCAAACATTCCTGCGGGTCCAAAGCCCACGATAACAGGTCGGTCAGCGACTTCACCGAGCACAGGGACTTTGTACTCCGTCTTTTCGAGCTTTACTGCATTCTTCAAGGTCTTCAGCAGCTTGTCCTCGCCCTTTGCTTCTATATCAAGTGAGATCAGAAAATGCACATCTGACTTTTTACGTGCATCGACCGATCTCTTTCCAAGCTTTACGCTTTTGATCCTGTCACGGCTTATTTTAAGTTTTTTTTCACAAATACCTGTAAGGTCGGCAAGGTCCGTATCCAGCGAGACCTTTATACCTCCGACTCTTATCATGTAAGTCCTCCTCTCAGGGAGTCAGCACAGCTTCTCCCTGCCTGTATTCCTGATGACCACGCCCATTGCAGGTTATATCCGCCGCAATCGCCGTCAACATCAAGTATCTCACCGCAAAGGAATATGCCCTTTTCGCTCCTGAGCTGCAATCTCTCGTCGATACAGTCGCCGCTGATGCCGCCCGAAGTGACCTGCGCGTCCTTCCACGATGAGCTTCCCGTAACATCGAACTCCAGGTTCTTCACCAGCTGTGCCAGCTGACGCAGCTCATTTTCACGAATAGATGAAATAGGCTCGTTAAGCGGCTTTCCCAGAGCTCTTTTGGTAAGATATGTCGCCAGATTACGCGGGAACATTCCTGTAAGGAGCTCCTCCAGGGTCTGTTTTCCGCGCTGATACTGTATCACACGGAGGTAGCCCAGAAGCTGATCCATGACCATATCCTCAGCAAGATCGAGCCTGAGTGTGAGCTTTCCCTCATAATGTGAAAATAGATGCGCCATATTGAACACACATATTCCCGAAAGTGCATTTTCGGTGAACTGTATCTCTCCAACTTCCTCCTTGAGGAATCTGCCGCCGGAATATGCTGTTACCCTGCCCTTGACACGAACGCCTTTGAGACCTTTCAGGAGCTCAGGACGCACTCTCAGCGGAGCTACCGCAGGACATATCTTTGTTGTATGGCAGCCCTTGCTGCGCATGAGTCTGATGACGCTGCCGTCTGTTCCGAACTGCGGAGCCGCATAGCCGCCTGCTGCTACTATTATCCTCTTGCAGGGGAATTTTTCCCCCGATACGGTAGATATCTTAAAGCAGTTAGGTGTGCTCTCGATAAAATTCGCCTCAAAACCACAGCGTTCGATCACTCCGAGCTGCTGAGCTTTAAGTCTCAGCGCATTAAGTACAGTGGCTGCACTGTTGCTGCGCGGGTAGATCCTTCCCTTTGAATCTGCAATACACAGTAAGCCCAGTCCGCCAAAGAATTCCTTTGCCGAAGGTGTTGAACCTATAATGCGCATTACGTTTTTCACGCTTCCGTGATAATGGTCAGACGTAAGATTGATATTGCTCAGATTGCATCGTCCGTTGCCGGTCGCAAGTATCTTCTTGCCGACTCTGTCCAGCTTTTCAAGTATCACTACCTTTGCCTGCGGAAGTGCTGTTTTAGCTTCGACAGCTGCTGCAAGTCCTGATGCTCCGCCCCCTATTACAGCAATATCAGTTATGTTGTCCTTACTCATATTTTCACCCCTTTGGTTTTACTTCCATTATGACCACTTCAGGACGGTTGCAGAAACGAACAGGATACGGATAGCTTCCGATACCTGATGTTATGAACATCTTTCCCCTGTCGTAGTCAAAAAGACCTTTGTCATATATTTCAAGCTCCGAATCCAGAAGCTTGGGAAGCCATGTACTTGTTTCGGAATGATATATCGGACCCAAAAATGGTAAGCGAGCCATTTCTCCGTGAGTATCACCACAAAGAGTCAGATCGGCTCCGAACGCTGAAAATTTATCATAGTTCGGTATATGTGCAAGGAGAATATTGTAGCAGCCGTCTACCAGCTGGAACTCAGAGTTCAGGTCGAAGGTATCGCTGTAGAAAACGTTGTCAATGCCCATGATATGGAGATCATTTCCTCTGACATTTATGACCTGATCCTTATAATTCATGACATTTACTCCTGCTTTTTCAAGCTCGGAAATGTATCTCTGATCGGTATCATGCTCGCCTGTTACCGCGTAGACAGGATAACCTGCGGAAATGATATCAGAGGCAAGCTCGATAGGCTTGCTCATGAGCTCCCATTTGCTGTCGCTGGTATACATATCTCCCAGCATGAAAACTATGTCAGGGTGAGCCTCTCTGATCGCGTTTGATATGGTCTTATTGCTTATGCCATACCTTGTTGCATGAAGATCGCTGATTATCGCAAATTTCAGCGTAGACTTCACTTTAGCGGTTTTTATTTCAACATGAGTTTCTTTCAGTGCAAAGTTGTTGAACCACCACAATACAACTATAAGCAGCAGCCATAACAGAAACGACAGGTTATGCTCCTTTTTTGGTTTCTTCGGTTTTGCACCCTCAGGTGCTTTCTGATTATTCTCTGCCATCAGTTATTTTCCTTTACATGAACGTCGAGCTGTGGGAATGGTATCTCGATATCGTTCTCGTCAAATGCGGCTTTTACAGCCTCGGTCATATTGTACTTTTCAGTAAGGAAATCCCCGTTGTTCACCCACACCAGAACATCTACCGTCACTGAGCTGCTGTTATGCGAACTCATGCGCACTGTCGGTGCAGGGTCTTTCAATATGAGTTTTTCCTCTTTGATTATACCGAGTATCACATCTCTTGCCTTGTCAAAATCAGCGCTGTAGCTGATATCGAAGCTCATATCTATACGTCTTGTAGGAGTTTCGGTATAATTGATTATCTTTGCATCGGTGACCTTGCCGTTTGGGATAAATACCGTCTTGTTGTCAAAGGTCATCATCTTTGTATAGAATATACCTATGTCGCGGACAGTTCCCACAGAACCGTCAAGCTCAATGGTATCACCTGTTGTGAAGGGCTTGGTGAAAAGTAAGATGAATCCGCCACTCAGGTTTGACAGACAGTTTTGCAGCGCAAGGCTGATAGCAAGTCCTGCTGCGCCGAGTATGGTGATTATGGACGACATCGGCACATTGAGAACGGATAATGCCATAACAACGACTGTAATGTACAGTATTACCTTTATAAGCGACACCAGAAAGCTTTTGGCTGAACCGTTGACATTGGATCTTGATACCGCCTTGCCGACTATTTTGGCTATCAGCTTGGATATGAGAATACCTGTTATAAGTATAACAAGCGCCACAATGATCTCAGGCAGTGCCTTTCTCAGGTATGTCACTGCATTGCCGAACAGTCCCGAAGTCTTTGCCACTGACTCATGTATGCTTTCTATCACCTCGTTGGTAGCTTCTTCTGTAAGTTCCTCAAGCTTATATATATTTATCAAAGTATCATCTCCATAAATATGGTAAGATCATGCCTTTTTAACTTACCAAAGTACAAAATGTATACATAATTATTATAACAGATTTCACTAAAAACGTCAATATTTAATTCAGAATATGTAAAAAAACTGCACCGCAGCATCTGCCGCAGTGCAGTTATATGTTATTTTTTATCGGAACTGCCGCATATGGTCTGGAGTTCCTTGTTATTGTACTCCTCAGGAGTAATAAAGG
>CACZEJ010000132.1 GCA_902780115.1 Ruminococcus flavefaciens
AATGGGATCTTGGCTGGATGCACGATACTCTTGAGTATTTTCAGAGTGCTCCTATGTACCGCACAAGGGACTACCACAAGCTGACATTTTCAATGCTGTATTTCTTCAATGAGAAGTTCATACTGCCGCTGTCTCACGATGAGGTAGTTCACGGAAAGGCGACTGTCGCACAGAAGATGAACGGTCAGTACGCGGCGAAGTTCCCGCAGGCAAGAGCTTTGTATATGTATATGATAATGCATTCGGGCAAGAAGCTGAATTTCATGGGAAGCGAGTTCGCCCAGCTGCGCGAATGGGACGAGAAGCGTCAGCAGGACTGGGATATGCTTAAGTATCCCATGCATGATTCCTTCCGCGAATACATAAAGAAGCTCAATCACATCTATCTGAAGTATAATGCGCTTCACTATGACTATGATCCGACGAACTTTGAGTGGGCAGACTGCAACTCTATCGAGCGCTGTGTATATGCTGTCCGCAGAAAGGCTGCTGATGGCGATATATTGGCGGTATTCAATTTCTCTGACTGGTGTCAGTTCGATTATTCCGTGAATATCGGCGAGGAATACACAGCAGATCTTCTGCTTGATTCCGATGACCAGATATACAGCGGAAGAACTCCCGACGGACAGACGCGGTTCTCATGTGAAAAAGAAAAGCTCATCATGGAGATCCCACCGTTCAGCGGAAGAATGTTCCTGCTCACGAAAAAATGAAAAAGGCAGGGGGAGCATCCTGCCTTTTTAGTTATAATATTAATTTTTTACAATACTCTTGATTTTGCTTTTGTGTTGTGGTATAATATCATAGTAAATTTATGCAGTGGTATCGAAGTGGTCATAACGGACGTGACTCGAAATCACGATGCCCCTTGAGGGACGTGGGTTCGAATCCCACCCACTGCGCCAGCGCGGAGCCCGCGCAGCCAAGTTCGCGCCTCACTTTAAGTGAGGCGTTAATTTTTATCCGCGTTCCATACCGTATCTGAATTGTAACACATATACAGCACAGTGCCTGTGCCCCCAACCACGGGGGCACTCGTTTTACTCGTTCACTTTTAACAGAAGGCTTACTCTGCTTTCGCTCATGGCACTGTCATCGGTTTTGTGAATTTAACACAATGCAGTGCCTGTGCCCACTTCCATGGGGGCACTCGTTTTGCTCGTTCACTTTTAACAGAAGAATTACTTTGCTTTGCGCTCGCAGGCTTGTTTTTTGGCTTACGGAAGCGCATACATTGCCCTTTCTGAACACTCACGTTCAGGAAGGGCTTTTTTTACAGGCGAGAGAAACAGCGAGTATAGCATTTCCGGGACTTTTAGCGTGACAGTATGTTCGGAGCAGATACAGCTTTGAAATTTGTATATACTAACAAAAAATGCTTGCCTTTAGTTTGTTTGCTATAGATAACAATACAAAAATCGGGTTTTATCATTGACACCATAACTTTGAAGTGATAATATTTAAATGTTATAAAATGCTAACAGAGGGCGGTGAGAAAGTGGCGGAATATCAATTGTTTCCCGATATAAAACTTATGATCGGCAGGCATGATACTCCATTAGCAGCGAACGCGACAGAAATAAGTTTTTGCAGCAGCGGAGTATGCGAATATTCTGTCGGGAGAAAATACTGTTACCTGAAAGCTAAGAACTGCATCGTTCTGCGAGGCGAACCTGAAACGGTTAGATCATACTCCTCTGACTACTGCGGAATCACGCTGCTGATAGACTCACAGTTAAAAAGCGCCGCTTTTTCGGATATTCTTGATATGCAGGATATAATGAGGAAAATGTCTCACGGTGAGAGGTGCATATTCGGTGCAGATGAAAAGGCGGAGAAGCTTTTTGCGGATATATACAAAGAACAGGCAGCTTCAAAAGCAGCTATACTGAGGATCAAGGTGTTGGAGCTGCTAATGCTGCTCAGTGAGCAGAAAATGGCACACTGCGAGCAGCAGGAGCTTATAGAACAGGTGGGAGCATTTATATGCAGGAACGTATCGGATCACTATACCATTTCCGAGCTTTCGGAGATGTTCGGGATCAATCCGACGACGCTGAAAAGTACGTTCAAGCAGTATCATGGCTGTCCGATCTATTCCTATGTAAAGAACAGAAGAATGTTCCGTGCAGCAGAGCTTATGAGCACATCTGATATGCGGATAATTGATATTGCGGAGGAAGTAGGCTACAGCAATGCAAGCAAATTTTCAAGTGCATTCCGTGAAGTAATAGGAGTTAATCCCAAGTATTACCAAATGGAGCACAAAAAGCTCCTTGCGCAGCAGATAGGCTTTGTATCGGGAAATATTGCGTATTAGCATCATATACCAACTTTTTCTGTTCAGAGCAGAAAAAGGCATTATTATATGGTATCATAATATTAGCGGAACAAAATCCTTCGACTAATTACTGAGGTGATCTTATGAAATTCAATGATATCCCATGGAAAAAAATAGGTCTTTTTGCAGGCGGAGTTCTTTTCGGCACAGCAGGGATCAGAGTACTTTCCAGCAAGGACGCAAAGAAGTGCTACACACACGCGACTGCGGCTGTACTTCGCGCTAAATCGGACGTAATGGCAACAGCTTCAAAGGTGCGTGAGAACTGTGATGATATCCTTGCCGATGCAAAGGACATAAACGAGCAGAGGGCACTTGCGGAAGAAGCAGCTGTCATCGAAGATAAGTGCGAAGAAATAGCAGATACAAGCGCAGAATAAACCCAAACAGACCGCATTGACGGTCTGTTTTTGTAAGGAGAGATAAAATATGAAATGTAAGATACTGCATGAATCAAAAGGGCGTATGCGAGTGCGTTTCTGCGTAAAGCGTATGACCGTAAATCAGGCAGATATTGCGGAATATGCACTGTCTGCCGTAATAGGAGTAACGCGGGTACGGGTATATGACCGCACCTGCGACGTGGTCATAGCATACACTTGTGACAGGGACAAGATCGTACAGAAGCTCTCATGTTTCTCCTTCGATGATGAGGAAAATTCAAATCTTGTTCCCGAGCAGACAGGCAGAAAGCTGAACAAGCAGTATGAGGAAAAGCTTGCGGCTGTTGTTATCAGAAGATGCATCAATAATCTGATACTGCCGCAGCCCATACGCAGGATAACAGCTGTTATCAAAGCAGCGAAGTACATATTTCGCGGACTTAAATGTCTGCTGAAGGGCAGGCTTGAAGTGTCAGTCCTTGACGCGACAGCTATAGGAGTTTCGCTTCTCCGCGGTGATTTCAAGACCGCAGGCTCGGTGATGTTCCTGCTGAATGTGGGCGATATCCTTGACGAGTGGACGCACAGAAAGTCCATAGACGATCTTGCAAGGACAATGGCTCTCGGAGTGGAGCAGGTCTGGACAAAAACAGCTAGCGGACAGGAAGTACTCATGTCGGTGAACGAAGTTCGCAAAGGTGATATGATAGTAGTCAGAACGGGATCTATGATACCTCTTGACGGCAAAGTGATATTGGGAGATGCTATGGTAAATCAGTCCTCTATGACAGGCGAATCCGTTCCTGTCCACAAGAGTACGGGAGCGTATGTGTACGCAGGTACAGTTGTAGAGGACGGCGAGTGTACTGTCAGCGTCGAGAATACCGCAGGCGGCGGACGTTATGACCGTATCGTCAAGATGATAGAGGAGTCCGAGAAGCTGAAATCCTCCGCCGAGGACAAGGCATCGCATCTTGCGGATAAGCTTGTACCGTGGAGCCTTGGCGGAACGCTGCTCACATGGCTGCTGACGAGGAATGCTGCAAAGGCATTGTCCATACTTATGGTGGACTTCTCCTGTGCACTTAAACTTGCAATGCCGATATCAGTACTGTCGGCAATGCGTGATTGCAGCCGTGAAGGGATAACCGTAAAGGGCGGACGTTTCCTTGAAGCTGTTGCGGAAGCCGATACGATCGTTTTCGACAAGACGGGAACGCTCACTCATTCAAGTCCGAGAGTTGCAGAGGTCATAACCTTCGGCGGACGTGACGAGGACGAAATGCTGCGTCTGGCAGCCTGCCTTGAAGAGCATTATCCTCACTCCATCGCTAATGCAGTTGTAGCTGCGGCAGCTGAAAAAGGGCTTGAGCACGAGGAGTTCCACTCGAAGGTAGAGTACGTTGTGGCACACGGAATATCGAGCATGGTTGAGAACGAGCGTGTACTCGTAGGAAGTCACCATTTCATTATCGAGGACGAGGGCTGTACTCCGCCTGACGAGCGAATTTTCAGGCATTTGCCCAAGGAGTACTCCCACCTTTATCTTGCCATAGGGGGAGAAGTTGCTGCGGTCATCTGTATAGAAGACCCACTCCGTGAGGAAGCGGCTGACGTGGTGAAAAAGCTCCACGAGTACGGCATATCCCGAGTTGTCATGATGACAGGCGATAATGAGCGCACAGCAAGAGCAGTTGCTGAAAAAGTAGGAGTTGACGAGTATCACGCGGAGGTGCTCCCCGAAGACAAGGCAGCATTCATACGTGCCGAGCATGAAGCGGGAAGAAAGGTCGTAATGATAGGCGACGGCGTGAACGATTCACCTGCACTGAGCGAAGCTGATGCAGGCATAGCCATAAGCACAGGAGCTGCCATTGCCCGTGAGATAGCAGATATCACGGTATCAGCGGACGATCTGTATGCACTTGTGGAGCTGAAACGGCTCAGCAATGCGCTTATGTCCCGTATCGGCTGGAATTACAGGACCATAATCGGCTTTAACGGCGGACTTATCGGACTTGGTGTGCTTGGAGTCCTGCCGCCTGCGACATCTGCTCTGCTTCATAATGCATCGACGCTTGCCATTGGACTGCGCAGTATGACGGAGCTGAAATAAAAGCTGGACAAACGCACACTCTTTTTTCAAATAACAGCATATTACATATCGAGGCGCTCCACAAGTTTGGAGCGCTCAGCTTGTCGAAAAAGTTGATTTCAACTAATAACGGGATTCCAAAGGGACTGTGTTCCTTTGGCAGAGTCCAGAGGCAGCGCCTTTGGTAGGGTGTGTTTTAAGAGGGAACGCCTTGCAAGAGAAGGCGTTCCCTAATGAAATTGGGGTTTATTGACAGACTGGGCGCTCCACAAATGTGGAGCGCTTTTTGCATGAGATGACGGCTGCGGTGGTTTGGAAGTCAGAATAGCGCCGTACCAATTTTCAGGATCGCAGCAATGGGATCCTGATTTTTTTTACTTTTCTTTTGGCTGTAAACTGATGATATTATAACACGAAAATGCCTATGTGCCCAATACGGAGATCCGATAAGTGAGCATAGAATTACGCAATATCCCGTGATATTTCACATCTCGGAAAAACCTATAATCAGTACTTGAAAATCAATATTGGACAATTGCAAGGTGAGAGATTATAATAAAAATTACTTCCCGGGCAGAAAATGAAAGGAATGGATAAAAGTGAAAAAAATTATAACAGGGATACTGTCAGCGAGCCTGATATTAGCTTCGTTTACGGGCTGCGGCAGTGAAAAAGAAAAGGATCAGTCAAAGAAGAAAGACTTTAATCTTGGACATCTTAATTCGACAGCTCATCTCCTTGGATTTGTAGCAAAAGAAGAAGGCTTTTTTGATGAGGAAGGGCTGAATGTAACACTCAGTCAGATGACGAGTTCTACAGAACTTGTAAACGGTCTTGAATCAGATAAGCTTGATGCTGTTCTGCTTGGTGCATTCGGTGGAATGGCATTCCAGAGCAGCGGCCATGATATCACCTACTTTGGCGGTGCTATGACTAACGGACACGGTTATATCATAAAGCCTGAATCAGCAGTTGGATATGAGCGTGATGATATCAATGTCCTGAAAGGAAAGAACGTAGCAGTTACAAAGAATTCCACCGATGATCTTGAGCTGCAGATACTTCTGAAGGAAAAAGGCATTGATATCGGTGAAGGCAAGGATAAGGTAAATATCATATATTTTGATTCGCAGAAGGATTCATATGCAGCGCTTCTCAATGATGATATAGATGCAACGCACGTATACTCTCCGTATGCTTCTCTTGGACAGAGTCAGGGCTATCAGCTTGTTTACTATGATGTGGATTTTGATATTTTCAAGAATATCCCATGCTGCCGACAGACTGCAAAGACATCTGATCTGCAAAAAGACAATGACACCTATGTAGCATTTGAGAGGGCAATGATAAAGGCGTATAAATTCTATCAGGAGAACGAAGACAAGACAGTAAAAGACGTAAAGAAATACATTGATATAGCAGAAGATGACATTCGTACAGAGGTATACGGCGGATACAGCATATCAAATCCCGATCCTGACAAGCAGGCTACCATCAACGTAAAGGATCGAGCTGTAGAAGTAGGCATATACGAGGATTTTGATCTTGAATCGCAGATCAACACAGAAATATACAAGGAAGCACTTGAAAGTATACTGAAAGAATCTCCCGATGATCCGATATACACTTCATTGAAGGAACATTTTGACAGATACGAATAATAAGCGTAATGCCTCATGCAATAATGGGGCATTGATTATAAAGCAGGGTATCTGTTTTTCCTATATGTGATTCTCATAAATGGGTATTGGACAGGATGAGGGAATCGTATTAAAATAATTATTGCACGAACAATGAAATAGCATTGTGAAAGGAGATTTTTATGGCAGCAAAAAGAATTGATCTTAATTTGCCGACAGTTGAAAGCAGAGAACTTAGACTTGGTTCGATAATATCATGGAACGGCTCTACGGAGGAATTGCTGAAAGAATCAAATTATGAAGGAAGAAGTGAAAAGAAGAAGGGCTGCTGCGGCAGCAAAGGCGAAGGCTGTAAGCTTTGCGAACTTAACCTGCCGTTTTCGCAGCAGACGATGTGTTGTCATGCTATAATCGAAACGCAGGTAACGAACATCACAGACTGTGTGCTTGTTGAGCATTCTCCTATCGGATGTTCCGCACGTCTGCCGAGAATAAATATCACATATAACCAGACTCTTGCAAGGCGCGGAAAGGAACCGCAGACGATACGTGTTCTCAGCACCAACCTACAGGAAAACGACATGGTTTTCGGAGCTACAGCAAAGCTTGAAAGGACGGTGCGTGAAGCCTATGAAAGGTATTCGCCGAAGGCGATATTCATTTCGCTTGCCTGCACAACGGCAATTATCGGTGAGGATATAATCAGTGCTGCAAGCGAATTGCAGGACGAGCTCGGTATACCTGTTATACCGCTTGAATGTGAGGGATTCAGGAGCAAGCACTGGAGCACGGGTTTTGATATTGCTCAACACGCTGTTTTAAGAAGCATCGTGAGAAAAAATCCGAAGAAGCGACAGAATGATCTTATAAATATTTTTGCTCTTTACGGATCGGATTATTTTACACCTCTTCTCAAGCCGCTTGGACTGAGAGTGAATTACATAATCGACGGAGCAAGCTATGATGAGATAGCACAGGCTTCGGAAGCTGTTGCAACGACCACCTTCTGTCATACACTTGGATCATATTTTGCAGCAGCCCTTGAAGAGCACTTCAATGTACCGCAGGTACATTCGCCTATGCCATACGGCTTTAAGGGTACAGATGCATGGCTGAGAGAGATAGCAAAGATAACAGGAAAAGAAGATATCATAGAAGACTACATCAAATCGGAGCATGAAAGAGTGCTGCCGAGAATAAATGAACTCAGGGAGCAGCTTAAAGGCATGAAGGGCTATGTTGCAACAGGTTCTGCTTATGCTCATGCGATCATCGAAGTAATAAGAGAGCTTGGCGTACAGGTGGACGGTTCACTTGTATTCCATCACGACCCTGTTTATGACAGCGGCGACCCGAAGGAAAACTCGCTGAAGCATCTTACCGAAACATACGGAGATATCCCTGATTATACAGTAAGCAAGACACAGCAGTTCCAGCTCTTCGGACTTCTCAAAAGGGTATCACCTGATTTTATCATCATACGTCACAATGCGATCGCACCTGTGTCTATCAGAATGGGCATACCTTCGCTGCCTATGGGTGATGAGCACATGGCAGTCGGCTATGACGGCATGATAAGAGTCGGAGAAGCTATTCTTGAGATCCTTTCCAGACGTAAATTTGCAAAAACGCTTAAAGAGCACGTTAAGCTGCCATATACAGAATGGTGGCTCTCGCAGGATGATCCTTTTATAATCGCAAAGCATCCTGAGATAATTGAGGAAGCACCCGACAGATTTACAAAGAAAACTAAAAAACGGAGTGTAAAATAAAATGGCAGAGAAAAAGAAAAAAGCAACAAGCATAACACACGCAAGATATGCCTGTGCAATAGGAGCCGTAAATACAGTATCGGCTATAAGACGAGCAATACCTATCGCAAACTGCGGTCCCGGCTGTGCTGATAAGCAGTTCATAACGATGTCGTTCAGCAACGGCTTTCAGGGAGCAGACTTTGCAGGCGGCGGAGCAGTACCAAGTTCAAATACAGGCGAGAATGAGATAGTATTCGGCGGCGTGAAGAAGCTTGAAACAACTATAAAGTCCGCATTCAAGATAATGGACGGCGACCTTTATGTGGTACTTACAGGCTGCGCACCATCGCTTATCGGCGATGACGTTGAAGCGGTAGTAAGAAGATTTCAGAAGGAGGGCTATCCGATAGTCCATGCAGATGCAGCAGGCTTCCGAGGCAACAACCTCGTAGGACACGAATCTGTTGTCAAGGCTATAATCGAGCAGTACGTAGGAGATGTAAAGACAGAGAAAACAAAGGGACTTATCAATCTCTGGGCAGATGTTCCTTACTTTGATACAAACTGGAAGGGAAATTACAGCGAGCTTAAAAGGATACTTGAAGGAGCAGGCTTTAAAGTAAATATACTTTTCGGAATAGAGTCGGAGGGCGTAAAGAGCTGGAAGAAGATACCGAAGGCACAGTTCAATCTGGTGGTTTCACCGTGGGTAGGATTGAGCATAGCGGAGCTCTTGCAGGAGAAATACGATCAGCCGTTCCTGCATATACCTGTAGTGCCTGTAGGCGAGAAGGAGACCACCGCATTTATACGCAGGGTAGTAGAATTCGCAGGCATCGACAATAAAAAAGCCGAGAAATTCATTCAGAAAGAGACCGAGCAGTACTATTATTACTACGAGCATATTTCGGAATTCATTTCGGAATACTGGTTCGGACTTCCTGCACGTTTCCTCATAGCAGCCGATGCACAGACAACTCTCGGAATATCGAAGTTCCTTGCAGATCAGATAGGACTTATCCCTGCAAAAGTTATCGTTTCGGATAATACTCCGCTCAAATACAGAGATGCTATTGCCGAGGAGTTCAGGAACATTTCCGATGATACGAGCATAGATGTGCAGTTCATTGAGGACGGCTACACTATTGAGAAGGAATTTGATGAAGCGGATTACGGTTACGGCAAGCCGCTGTTCCTTGCTACGAGCTGGGATCTTGACGTGGTGCGCAAGCATAAGGGACTTTTTGTTCCGATCGGCACTCCGAACAACTTTGAGGTCGTGCTCAACCGCACTTACATTGGCTACAGAGGAGCAATAACCCTGCTTGAGAAGATATATTCCGAGGTAGTAAGAGGCTAAAACACCTAATGGAAACATATTACAAGTAAAATTCAGCGCTGCGAGCATAAGTGGGGTACTCATATAGAAACTTTACATGGGATTATCGGGGGAAACCTTTCTGAGGAAAGGTTCTCCCCCGTCCCCCCTTCCAAAGACTTTTAACACGAATTTTTCACAGATAGGGCGCTCCTGTATAACTTGCAGGACTTTTTTATTGCTTTGAGCGCCCTATCAGAGAAAAATTCAAGCTGGAAGTTTTAGGAAAGGAGTTTGAGGAAGAACCCTTTTTCAAAAGGGTT
>CACZEJ010000133.1 GCA_902780115.1 Ruminococcus flavefaciens
ATATTAAATGTAGAAAATCCTCCTGTAACTTTGCCAAGTTGCTCAAGTGGAAGATTAAGTAAAACTATTCATAAATTAGATTTATATACCCAAGACCTGACAATTGGAGAAGCTGAATACGTTCAAACATATAATGAAAATTATTATAGTGGAAAGAAATTTACTAATTATTGTCCTATTTCAGAATATGATGTAGAAAGTCATTATGATAATATATATATATATTCTTGATTATTCTTTTTCATATAATCAAATGAAAATAAGCTTTTTTTCAATGTCTCAATTACCTTCAGATCTTCATAGCCGCAGTAAGGACATTTCATACTCTTTGCTCCCTGCCATAAGGTTCTGTCATTCTTGTAAGTATATTATAGCTGGAGATAAGGTCGCTTATACCGTTGAATCCGCTTCTGTACAGCTCAAGGATAACGCTGCAATCGGGATTATACTCGCCGAGCTTTGCGAAAAACTGCTTGAAATTGAATCTTCCTCTGCCAATGAGAAGGCAATCTCCCATTTCCCCTGAATCGCTGATATGCACATGGGATATCTTATCTCCCACTATATCGAGAAACTTCATCGGATTTTCGTTTGAACGTATCGCCTGTTTTGTATCCAGCACGAACGCGAACTCATTTCCCAGCATATTTTTTATGTCTTTTATGAAAGTCGATGATCCGCTCTTGCATCTGGACACATTTTCGACAGCAACAGTTACTCCGAATTCTTTTCCGAGTCGGTAGAGCTTTGAATAGCGCTCGCAGTAAAGCTCGGCACTGCATACCGAAGAAGGCTTGCCGCCGTGGAAAACGAAGATATCAGCTCCCACGATATTCATAAAGCGGAAGTACAGCTTGTAATATTCAAGTATATCGTTCATTCTGCGCTCATATTCCGAAAAAAACATGAGCGGCTCTATTTCGCAGGTAAACGGGTGAACCGACGGGCACTTCACATCGAATCTTTTCAGCAGGTTCGCAACTCCGTGTGCAAAGCCTTTTTTCAGCTCTGAGTGTGTGTTTATGAACACCTCCACACATGACACTCCGTTGAGAGCAAGGTCATAAAGTGCCTCTTCAAGGGGTTTGGGATACAGGCAAGCTGTAGAAACTCCTGCTATCAATATCACCCCTCCTTGCAAAATAAATATACACACTTATTATACCATATTTACGCCGAAAGTCAAGAACAATCGTGCTATTTTTATCAATATTGATACGCAGCATTAGGCTGCACCATTGCCGCGCTGACGGCTTAACAAATATCAGCACCGCAGCATATAATACCGCGGAGGTGTTGATTATGCTGAAAGAAATCATACTCGCTTTCATAGTGAGCATCGACACATACATCGCGGCATCAGCCTGCTGCAACAGCGGTATCAGGATACCTCTGAGCTCTGCCGTGATAATCGACCTGTTTTCTGCGGCTGTGCTGTGGGTAACTGTTACCATGTCTGATATGATCTCGGGAGTGGTATCACCTCACACCTGTCATATCATTGGCACAGTCGTACTTATCATCATCGGTACGCTGAATATCGCCAAAAGCTTCCTGCGGAACATAATAGGGTATATTTCCGAAAAAGGCGGCATATCGCTGAAAATGGGGAATCTCTCCATGTTCATAAAACTGTGTCTGGACGACACTGCCGCAGATATGGACTGCTCGAAGGTGATATCTCCGGGCGAAGCTGTTATCCTTGCGGTTGCAGGTTCTTTTGATTCGGCAGCAACGGGATTAGGCTGCGGCGGAAGTGATATTTCCGCGGCAGCAGCTTCTTCGGCAGCCTTTCTGTGCGGAGCTGCCGCTCTTATGCTGGGGTCTCTCACAGGCAGAAAAATATCCTCTCTGCGCCGCGATCTCTCGTGGTCAGGAGGACTTCTTCTGATACTTTTTGCAGTATTCACTTTCTGATGTCATATCTCATACACGACTATCTCGGGAGGGTCGAACAGCCTGAACTTGCCGAGACCTGCCGAAACAAGCAGCTTCATGCCGCCTATGGTGTATACTCCCTTTGCATATTTCGGGAAGAATTTCCGCTCGGGAGACAGCATGGCTTTGCCGAATAGCCTTACAGTTCCGCCGTGTACATGACCGCTGAAGGTGTATTTCGCGCCCCATTCTTCGTAGGCTTCTCCAAAAAACGGATTGTGCGCAATGAGCAGCACCTCTCCGTCGGGACATTTTCCGAGGAGCTCCTCGATGTCGTTTTTTGTCGTTTTATCGAGGTCGCGGTATCTGCCGTTCTTCTTGTAGATGCCATAATTGTCCAGAAGACCGTATATTTTCAGCCTTCTGCCGCGTATCTCCACATCTGCGTGACCGTTTTTCAGCAGTATCTCGCTGTTTTTTTCGAGCATACGCTCGAATCTGTCCACATTTTCCTCAAATATGCTCTGCTCGTGGTTGCCGTATATCATGTAAACGGGTGCGATGCTGCAAAGCTCGCCGAGGGTTTTGTCAGCGACCGAGAAATCATTCTCCGAGCGTGACACAAGATCTCCGCTGAAAATGATGATATCAGGCTTTTCAGCCCTTACCATGCGACACAGCTTTTCATTGTCCGCGCCGAAGGTACGCCTGTGCAGGTCTGAAAGATGCACTATCTTCACGCCGCTGCCCAGCTTCTCCCGTCTTACCGTGAGCAGGAAGAAGTTCTCGTAAATGACATACAGCACAAAGATGATGATCGCCAAGAGTATTATATACTTCACTGTGTTTTCCTTTTTTTGTCGGTATTTTTGAGTACGGGTACGTCTATGAGCGCAAATATCAGCAGATACAGCGATGTGAACACGAATCTCCCAGCATATGTGGCGATGACCTCGCGGACTGTTCCCTTGTACTCGGCTTCGGGAGAAAATACGCTTATATCGGGAGCTGCAAGCAGCATCATGACTGTCAGGAGCACTCCGATAAGAAGTGGTACTGCCACTCCGAATATGAATACGAACCGCCGTGAAAAGCTGCCTTTGCGTCCGCCGTCGAGCTGTACGCAGTGATATACCGCACATAGTATGAGGGGCGTCACAAGTGTGATGCCCCATACATAGCCTATTTTTTCGTATGCGAACCAGTTCAGCCACTGGCAGAAAAGGCTCGCAGCCGTTATTGATGCCGCCGTGAAGGGACGCTCCCTGAAAGTCAGAAAGCTCCTCTCAGACTCATTCCTCATCGTCCTCGGGCTCTGCTTCAACGACTACTTCATTCTGCTCCTCGAGTGCAGCCTCTGCTTCCGCAGCCTTTGCCTGCTCGTCGGTGAGCTGCTCGACCTTTTCGGTCTCGGCGTTGTCGTCGTGCTCGGCACGGGTGAATGCAACGACATTTGCGCCCTCGTTGACTCTCATGACGCGAACGCCCTTTGCGATACGTCCCATGATACGGATATCGCTGGCGAGTATCCTTATGATGATACCGTCGCTGGATACGAGGATAATATCGTCCGCCTCGTCAACTATTTTGATGCCGCAGACGTGTCCGCGGATATCATCGACCTTGTAGTTTGTAAGTCCGTAGCCGCCGCGGTTCTGGATACGGTAGCTCTCTATCTCGGTCTTCTTGCCGTAGCCGTTCTCGGTAACTGTAAGGAGAGAAGCTCCCTCACGCACCTTAGCCATACTTACAACGCAGTCGCCTTCACGGAGCTTGATAGCCTTTACACCGTGCGCCGAACGTGAAAGCGCTCTTATCTTGCTTTCTTCAAGGCGGATAGCCATACCGTTTCGGGTAGCCACGAAGAGCTGCTCGCTGCCGTCGGTCATGCGAACGCCCTCTATCTCGTCGCCCTCGTCAAGTCCGATAGCTATAAGACCGTTCTTGCGGACATTCTTGTAAAGTGAGAGGTTAGTCCTCTTTATCTTGCCGTTCTTTGTGACCATAGTGATGAACTTGTCATCGTTGAAGTCGGTGGTCTTTATCATAGCGGCTATCTTCTCGTTCTCTGTGAGAGGGAGAAGATTTATGAGGTTGAAGCCTCTTGAAGCCTTTGAACCGTCAGGTATCTCATAGCACTTGAGCTTGTACATTATGCCCTTGTTGGATATGAACAGGATATTGTCGTGAGAGCCGCAGATGAACATTTCCTCCACGAAGTCCTCCTCACGCTGCTTCATACCCGTGATGCCGCGTCCGCCGCGGTGCTGGGTCTTGTACTCCGTAAGCGGCATACGCTTGATGTAGCCGTTGTTTGTGAGAGTTACAACGCAGTCCTCCTCGGGGATAAGGTCCTCGATATCGACTTCGCCGCTGACATTCTCTATATCAGTGCGGCGCTTGTCGCTGAACTTTTTGCGGATAGTGTTGAGATCCTCCATGATGATAGCGTAAACGCGGTTCACGTCTGCAAGGATATCCTCAAAGTCGGATATCTTTGTGAGAAGTCCGTATAACTCGTCGGTTATCTTCTGTCTTTCAAGACCTGTGAGCTGTCCTAATCTCATCTGGACGATAGCCTCAGCCTGTTCCTGTGAAAGACCTGTCTGATCTTCCACATGAAGTCCTGTGAGGTCGTACTGTGCGCGGTCAAGGAGAGCTGACATATCAACGTCCTTGAAACGCTCTATCATGCGCTCCTTAGCTTCCTGAACGGTAGCGCTGGAACGGATTATGCTTATTACCTCGTCGATATGGTCTGCCGCAAGCACGAAGCCCTGAAGGATATGCGCTCTTTCGAGAGCCTTGCGGAGATCATAGCGAGTTCTTCTCTGTATAACGTCAACCTGGAAATCGAGATAGTGCTGGAGCATCTGCTTCAGCGTGAGTATCTTAGGCTCGTTGTTTACGAGAGCCAGCATGATTATGCCGACTGTGTCCTGAAGCTGTGTGAGCGCAAAGAGCTTATTGAGGACGATATTCGGAACAGCGTCCTTTTTCAGCTCGATAACTACTCTCATACCGTCCTTGTCGGACTCGTCGCGGAGGTCGTAAAGTCCCTCGATACGCTTGTCTCTTGCAAGCTGGTTGATGCTCTTGAGAAGTCTCTCCTTGCGGAGCATAT
>CACZEJ010000134.1 GCA_902780115.1 Ruminococcus flavefaciens
CGATTCCTCAACGAATTCACGATTTGCGATATTCTCATAGAAAAGTCTGCGGTAGAGTTTCTTTTCGTCATCTGTCAGTTCATTTCCTGTGAGCAGACCCGAAGAATTCTCGGCTTTATTTCTTACAAGTCTTGCAATAATGCCGTCTTTCGCCACCCTCTTCAGGAACCTGTGATATCTTTCGAGCATCTTGTCGCGCTTATCGTCAGGAACTTCTTCAGCCTGAAGAACTGCATAATCAGGGATACCCATATCCATGCTCAGTACGGCTTTTACTTCATCGGGATATGTATTCGCCCAGTACACAGCTTCAAGTCCCGAATATGAATGAGCAGCGAGCACATACGGCGGCTCAATGCCTGCTCTCCTCAGTGCTTCCCTGTCATCTCCGACGAGATTTTCGATAGTACGCGGAGTAGTCATATGTCCGCTGAACCCGTACCCTGCCTTTTCAATGACAGCGATGCGGTATTTAGATGACAATCTCCGATATATCGGCTTGTATTCAAGAACAGGAGATGTAACTCCGTTTCCCGACATAAAAACGATGGTAACACTTCCGCTACCCTCAGTATATACGTTAAGTGAGCCGCTGTCAAGCTTTATTTTGTTTTCGTAGTTCATTTCTTACCTTTTTCAATAAGTTTATCTATTACAGCAAGTATTCTTTCGTTTGTATCCGAGAGGTGAAGCTTTGCAGCGCTTTCCGACATTGCCTTTATCTTTGGCTGATCGCCGTAGAGCTTTTCAATCTCGGCTATCATGCGATCATTGGTAACATCTTTCTGCTCAATAACCACAGCCGCACCTGCATTACCCAGCACCATAGCATTGTGGTACTGATGATTGCCTGCAACGATAGGCGACGGGATAAGTATGGAAGCCTTTCCTGCTGCCTGTAACTCTGCAAGAGTTGAAGCTCCCGAACGGCAGATGACCAGATCGGCAGCTGCAAGGCAAACGTCCATATCGTTTATGTACTCGGTGATACGAAGCCTGTCGGATTTGAGAGGGATACCAGCCGCAGACATAGCCTGCGGGAACGAATCCTTACCCATTCCGCCGTAGCCGTGGATATGATTTATGTCGAGTCCCTTGCCGACGTGCCATTTTATCACTTCTGTCATGGTCTCATTTATACAGCCAGCACCCAGACTGCCGCCGAAAGAAAGTATGGTGAAGCTGTCATCAAAGCCCAGCTTTTTGCGCGCTTCTTCACGGCTCATGGTGTTGATATTGCTTCTTACGGGGAGACCTGTAACGCTGTACTCGAACTTGCTCTTGTCCATAAATTTCAGCGCTTCCTTAACTGTGAGCATAACATAGTCCACTTCTTTTGAAAGCAGCTTATTCGTTACGCCCGGATACGCATTCTGCTCATGGATCGCTGTAGGGATACCCATTCTTGCAGCCTTTCTGATAACTGGACCTGCTGCATATCCGCCTGTACCTATAGCAATATCGGGCTTGAAGTTCTCAATGATCTGTGCAGCTCTCCTGCCTGATGTGACAAGGTAAGCGACTGCCTTGGCATTTCGTCCTATATTCTCAAGAGAGATCTTTCTCTGAAAGCCTGCGACCTTGATAGTTTCAAGCTTATATCCTGCTTTGGGAACGAGCTTAGCCTCCATTCCCTTGGGAGTTCCTGCAAAAAGGAACTCTGTATCGGGATATTTTTTCTTGATAATATCTGCTATCGCAAGACCTGGGTTGATATGTCCGCCTGTTCCGCCGCAGGCAATGAGTACTCTCATACTTATGCTCCTTTTGGCTCAGCTTCATTTATCTGCTTCTGCCTTTTCTTCTTTTGGATTTTGGGCTTTTCGTCAGGATAATACCTGTGCTGTGAGATATTCAGCATTATGCCCATTTCTGCAAGCTGCATTATAAGTGCAGTACCGCCGTAGCTGAAAAACGGCAGGCTGATACCTGTATTAGGTATCAGGTTGCTGACAACGGCAAGGTTAAGAACTGTCTGTATGCCTATCTGTGTAGTGATACCAACAGCGATTAGCATACCGAAACGGTCCTTGCAGCGTACAGCAATAGAATAACCTTCCACAACGAGAAGGAAGAATACAATAATTATCGCCAGTGCTCCCACATAGCCCAGTTCCTCACAGACTATAGGGAAAACGAAGTCGTTCTTTGTCTCAGGGAGATAGAGGTACTTCTGGCGTGAGTTTCCGAGACCGAGACCGAAAAGTCCGCCCGAACCGATTGCGATGAGTGAGTTTGCGGTCTGCCATGT
The DNA here is from genome assembly GCA_902780115.1 of Ruminococcus flavefaciens. Taxonomy (GTDB): domain Bacteria; phylum Bacillota; class Clostridia; order Oscillospirales; family Ruminococcaceae; genus Ruminococcus; species Ruminococcus flavefaciens_Y. The sequence goes on from CACZEJ010000134.1 coordinate 2,252, forward strand.
ATCGCCCAGCTTATCGGCGAACGGATTATCCCACGACTTGATACGAACACTTACGTAACTTCCGGGGATCTGTGCCTGCCACGAGACATACGCTACCGCAAGACCTATCGCACTTGCGCCCAATGCAATGAAATGTTTCCTGTTGACACCGCCGCAGAGCATCATTGCAACTGCGATGGTACCTATAAGCATGATACCTGAAATATGCCTTTCAAGCGCTATGAGCAGCACATACAGACCCATGATGCAGGCATATTTCACAACACCTATCATGAAGGTATCCATTTTCTTTCCGTCGCGCTCCATGCTGTAGGCAAAGAATATGATAAGCGCCAGCTTTGCCACCTCAGAAGGCTGAAGATTGAGCGGACCTATATCTATCCAGCGTCGGGCTCCCATAGAACCGCCCTCATCGTTACCGATAAGAAGAACGGCTATAAGGAGTACCGCTCCTATGATATAAAACAGGCTGGCAATATTCAGCTTTTTCAGCATAGGTATTTTCAGGTTCTTGAAATTGTGATAATCCAGTCTCATGAAAAAAATCATAGCGATGAAGCCGATAACAGCATTCTTCGCCTGATTCTTAGCATAGTACAGTCCGTCACCGCCGTGCTCACTGTATGCCCACGCATAGCTTGCCGAGGACATCATAACGATACCGACTACAAGCAGTATCATTACGTAAGCAAAGAATGACAGACTTATATCTCCGCGCCTGCCTCCAGAAACCACGTTTCTGAATACAGGGCGCTTTTTATTTTCAGTATTGCTTGCAGCCATTTTTCCTCCTTATGGTCTGACTTAATGTATCTTCATCAGAATGCCAGCAGTGTAATTATTCCCAGAACTCCGAAAATAATGCCGCAGAGCGAAAAAGTTATCACTATTTTGTACTCACTGAATCCGCTCATTTCAAAATGGTGGTGGATAGGAGTCATCTTGAATATACGTCTGCCCTCTCCGTACTTTTTCTTTGTATACTTGAAGTAACTTACCTGTATAACAACTGAGAGTGCCTCGATGATGTAAACAAGAGCAACGAGTATCATAAGCAGATGCTTGTGAAGAATAAGACTGATAGCTGTAACAGAAGCGCCGAGGAACATAGAGCCCGTATCGCCCATGAAGCATTTTGCAGGGTTGAGATTCCACAGGAGGAAGCCAAGACAGCCTCCTGCCAGCGCCATGGTGTAGCAGGTCATCTCATTCTGTTTGAGTATGGAGCAGCATACCGTGAATATCAGCATCGCCACAAATGTTACCGAACCGCACAGACCGTCAACACCGTCTGTGAGATTTACAGCATTTGTAAGGTATATTATCACAAGCATCATAAGGATATAGTAGAATATCCCCAGAGAAGGCGTACTCCAGAAACCTAAGTCGATCTTTGTTGACTTATCTCCGAAGCATCTTATCGCAAAGAGGAAACCTCCGCCGCATATTACCTGTATAGCTATTTTCTGCCACGGTGTAAGACCGTCATTTTTCTTCTGGGCAACCTTTTTATAGTCATCAATAAAACCGAGGAATCCGAATGAAGCGGCAAAAATTATACAGCTGAGCAGGCGGTAGAACATCTTGAAGCTTTCGCTGTCAGTGGTATCTATCCCTGTTTTCCACCTGTATATCCAGTATCCTGCAATAGCGGTTATGATCGTTGAGATTATGAACATGAAGCCGCCCATTGTGGGAGTTCCCTGTTTTTTGGCGTGCCACTTAGGGCCGTCCTCAGTCTTGATAGGCTGACCGAATTTTATCTTATGCAGGAACGGTACAAGGAATATACCCGAAACTCCTGCTATCACGAATGAAAGAAGTGCTGTGACAAGATTAATTACCCAGAAAGACATTTTTATATAACAACTCCAGTTTTTTATTTATCGAGCAATTTAAGACCATCGGCAACCACTTCGCGCTCATCGAAGTGGATATGCTCCATGCCGGCAAGTATCTGATAATCCTCATGTCCCTTGCCCGCAAGTACTATTATATCACCTTTCTCAGCAATTTTCAAGGCATGATATATAGCTTCTCTTCTGTCGGTTACAACATCACAGTTGACCTGCTGTCCTTCAAGACCCGCAAGAATGTCCCTGATAATGGCATCGGGGTCTTCATTTCGCGGATTATCCGAGGTAACGATGAGCTTATCGGCATATTTTGCTGCTGCTCTTGCCATTTTCGGGCGCTTTGCAGCATCGCGGTTTCCGCCGCATCCGAATAGGCAGATCAGGTCATTTTCCGTATACTCCTTAACGCTGCGAAGAATATTCTCAATTGCATCGGGAGTATGAGCATAGTCACAGATAACGGTAAAATCTCTGCCTGTCAGAATGACTTCACATCTTCCCTTCACGCCGTTGTACTCTTCAACAGCGGGGATAATATTGTCGATACTAAGACCTGCTTCAAGGCAGGCTGCTATTGCAGCCGTTATATTTGAGACATTGAAAAGACCTGGCATTCTCACCTTGATAAGGTGCGACTTATCTCCGCAGCAGAACCAGAAGCTGGAACCTGTTGACTTTATCTTTATGCCGTCAGCATAAAAATCCGCATGAACGACTGAGGGCTTTTTTTCCTACAGGCAAAAAAACAGGAAGCCTGTCTAGATGAAAAAGCAGTGGCATAGTCCACCTATCAGGAGATTATACAGATGAAAAACATAAAAAAGATGATTCTTGCGCTCGTATCC
>CACZEJ010000135.1 GCA_902780115.1 Ruminococcus flavefaciens
AATGACGGAACAGGGACTTCTGAACGATTGTTTCGAAGCTCCGGCTCCCGCAGAAGTACCTGCAGAACCGGTAAAGAGAGACGATCCCGCACCGGGAACCTCCGGAGACATAAAGCTCTACACTACCGATCCAAAAGAAGCTGCAATGATAATGGCTATAGTTGCCGACAAAATGCAGAAGCCGCTCAATGAGCTGCACTTTATTTCCATTAAGGAGGTCAAATAATCATGAAGTATAAAGTTACACTTAACGGTAAAACTTATGAGGTCGAGGTCGAGCACGGAAAGGCTGTTCTTCTCGACGAATATGAAGCACTTGCACCTGCTCAGGCAGCTCCTGCTGCTCCTGTAGCTGCCGCTGCAGCACCTGCACCTGCGGCTGCTCCCGCTCCTGCTGCTCCTGTAAATCTTGCAGCAGGCGAGACTGTTACAGCTCCAATGCCGGGTAATATCATCAGAGTCGATGTTGCTCAGGGCGACACGGTAAAGGCTGGTCAGATACTCGTTATCCTCGAAGCTATGAAGATGGAAAACGAGATAGTTGCTCCAAAAGACGGCACAGTTGCTCAGGTCGTTACAAGCAAGGGTTCTGTAGTTGACACAGGCGCTCCTCTTGTTGTAATAGCATAAGGAGGGCACATAGATGGATATTCTTGAAACCCTGAAAACTTTGTGGAACGATTCAGGTTTCCAAAGCTTTTTCGTTGACGGGGGCTGGAAGAATCTTATCATGATCTTTATATCATGCATTCTTCTCTACCTCGGAATCAAAAAGAAATTTGAACCGCTCCTTCTCGTTGGTATCGCATTCGGCTGTCTGCTCGTAAACCTTTCTTATTTCGGCGCAGGTTCGTCAGATGCACTTTATCACATGGATCTCTGGGATAAATTCCTCGATCCGTCAAGCGATTCTTACCACAGCTACGGAGCTATAATGGCTCACGGCGGACTCCTTGACATTCTTTACATAGGTGTTAAGGCAGGTATCTATCCTTCACTCATATTCATGGGCGTTGGTGCTATGACAGACTTCGGTCCGCTTATCTCCAATCCTAAGAGCCTCCTCCTCGGAGCTGCTGCTCAGATGGGCGTATTCCTTGCATTCTTCGGAGCTGTATGTCTCGGATTCAGCGGAAATCAGGCTGCTTCCATCGGTATCATCGGCGGTGCTGACGGTCCTACAGCTATCTTCCTTACAACAAGACTTGCTCCTGAGCTCCTCGGACCTATCGCTATAGCAGCTTATTCTTATATGGCTCTTATCCCGATGATCCAGCCGCCTCTTATGAAGCTCCTCACAACAAAGAAGGAGAGAGAGGTAAAGATGGAGCAGACCCGTGTAGTTTCAAAGACAGAGAAGATCATCTTCCCGATCATTGTTGCTATGTTCGTTATTCTTCTTCTCCCTTCAACAGCTCCTCTCGTAGGCTGCCTTATGCTTGGTAACCTCTGGAGAGAGTGCGGAGTTACAGAGAGACTTTCAGATACAGTTCAGAACGCTCTTATGAACATCGTAACTGTATTCCTCGGAATCTCAGTTGGTGCTACAACAGCTGCTGAGAGATTCCTCTCACTTGAGACTATCAAGATCATCGTTCTTGGTCTTACAGCATTCTGCTTCTCAACAGTCGGCGGACTTCTTGTCGGCAAGATCATGTACAAGCTCTCAGGCGGAAAGATCAATCCGCTCATCGGTTCAGCTGGTGTATCCGCTGTTCCAATGGCTGCCCGTGTATCTCAGATGGAAGGTCAGAAGGCTAATCCTTCAAACTTCCTGCTCATGCACGCTATGGGCCCGAACGTTGCAGGTGTTATCGGCTCTGCTATCGCAGCAGGCTTCCTCCTTGCAGTATTCAAGTAATAAATATTTCAAAATGCCCTGTCTCATCACAGGGCATTTTTTAATGCGAAGAAACTTTACAAAAAATTTTCCGATTTCTAAAGAAAAATATTACGGAAACGCTTGCAAATTTTCTCAGAATAGTGTAAAATAGTATTGTACGTTGTTAATAATATAACAACAGCTATCAATGTATCTTATTACGAAAGGATGTCATACCAATGGCAGGTTTAAACAAGGTTACTGTAGAAGACATTAACGTTAAGGGCAGAAAGGTTCTCGTAAGAGTTGATTTCAACGTTCCTATGAAGGACGGCGTTATCACAAACGACAACAGAATCCAGGCTGCACTCCCAACTATCAATAAGCTCGTAGAGAATGGTGCAAAGGTCGTTCTTTGCTCACACCTCGGCAAGCCAAAGAATGGCCCAGAGGCTAAGTTCTCACTCGCTCCTGCTGCAGCAAGACTTGGTGAGCTCGTAAACACAAAGGTTACTTTTGCTGCTGATGATACAGTTGTCGGCGACAATGCAAAGAAGGCTGTAGCTGCTATGAACGACGGCGAGATCGTTGTTCTTGAGAATACACGTTTCCGCGGAAACGAGGAGACAAAGAACGGTGAGGAGTTCTCAAAGGAGCTTGCTGACCTCGTTGACGGCGAAGTATTCGTTATGGACGCTTTCGGTTCTGCTCACAGAGCTCATGCTTCAACAGCAGGCGTTACAAAGTTCGTTAAGGAAACAGCTGTAGGGTACCTCATGCAGAAGGAGATCCAGTATCTCGGTAATGCAGTAGAGGTTCCTGAGAGACCGTTCGTTGCTATCCTCGGCGGTGCTAAGGTAGCTGACAAGCTCAATGTTATCTCTAACCTCCTTGAGAAGTGCGACACACTTATCATCGGCGGCGGTATGGCATATACATTCATCAAGGCACAGGGCGGTTCTATCGGTAAGTCACTCGTTGACGACGAGAAGCTCGACTACTGTAAGGAAATGCTTGCTAAGGCTGAGAAGCTCGGCAAGAAGATCCTTCTCCCTGTAGATACAGCTATCGCTCCTTCATTCCCTGATCCTATCGACGCAGAGCTTTCTGTAGACTATGTTGACTCTGACAAGATCCCTGCTGACATGATGGGTCTTGATATCGGACCTAAGACAGCTGAGATCTTCGCAAACGCTGCTAAGTCTGCTAAGACAGTTGTTTGGAACGGACCTATGGGCGTATTTGAGAACCCAACTCTCAAGAAGGGTACTGTTGCAGTATGTGAGGCTCTCGCACAGGCTGATGCTACAACCATCATCGGCGGCGGTGACTCAGCTACAGCTGCTATCCAGCTCGGTTTCGCTGACAAGATGAGCCACATCTCAACAGGCGGCGGTGCTTCTCTCGAATACCTCGAGGGCAAGGTACTCCCAGGTGTTGCAGCTATCGCTGAAAAGTAATTTTATAATCAATAGGGCGGATAGAGATATTCGCCCTTGATTGCTAATATGATAAGGCTAATAAATAGCTTTAAAAGCATCGACGACTTTCAGGAGCTGTGCGGACTGATATTTTGCGTTATTATCCTGATATCCATGAATATCTTTCTTTTTAAAATGTTATGGTTCTGGGGCAGGAGCATCTTCAATAAGACTCTGAATCTGCCGCCTTCAAAAAGAAGATGGTACAGAACGAGAGCTGATGTGACCAAAGATGAGGAAACTGCAAAATATCAGGTACGGTATTACTATGAAAACGAGGAATATACTGCTGAATTTGACGGCTTTACGGTATATGGCAGCAAAGCTATCATATACATTGACCGCTATTGTCCCGAAAATATCAAGGAGTTTATCCCTAAACCCGCACTCAGTACCGAATCCGCATGGGCTTGCTTCTTTATTGCGTTATTCATAATATTGATTGAATACGTTCTGTTTTTTGCTTAAACATTTTTAGATCAAGGGGGATAATGTTATGAAAAAATGTAATTGTCTATGCAAATTAAATGAGGAGATCAAAGGCAGCACTGCAGCTTTCTGGCTGTTTGCTGTTTGCAGCTTTCTCATAGGCATCATCGTTGGCTTCTTTATCGCACCTATAAAGAAGGGTGTTAAAATAGGCTGCAATAACGGCAATAATAATTGCAATAACGAGCCTAAAAAGCTGCCTTATTACGATGATGAAGAAATAAAATTCTGATTTAAGGAGTTAATTACAATGAACAAGAATCTTAGAAAAGCAATTATTGCCGGAAACTGGAAAATGAACAAGACTCGTCCCGAGGCTAAGGAACTTCTCGAAGCTATCAAGCCTCTCGTAGCTAATGCTGAGGGCAAGATCGAAGTTATCGCTTGTGTACCTTTCACAAACCTCGAAACAGCTATCAACACAACAGCAGGCAGCAACGTAAAGGTTGGCGCTGAGAACGTTCACTTCGAGAAGAGCGGCGCTTTCACAGGCGAGATCTCTGCTGATATGCTCACAGAGCTCGGCGTTGAGTACGTTGTTATCGGTCACAGCGAGAGAAGACAGTACTTCGGCGAGACAGACGAGACTGTAAACAAGAGAACTCTTGCAGCTCTCAATGCAGGTCTCAAGCCTATCGTTTGCGTTGGCGAGCTCAAGTGGGAGCGTCAGTGCAACATCACTGAGGAAGTTATCGCTCGTCAGATCAAGCTTGATCTCTGGGACGTAACTGCTGAGCAGGTAAAGAACGTTGTTATCGCTTACGAGCCTGTATGGGCTATCGGCACCGGCAAGACCGCTACAGCCGATCAGGCTGAGGAGGTTTGCGCCTTCATCAGAGCACAGCTCGCCAAGCTCTACAATCAGGACGCTGCGGACGCTGTTACTATCCAGTACGGCGGCTCCATGAACGACGGCAATGCCGACGAGCTTCTCTCCAAGACAAACGTTGACGGCGGTCTCATCGGCGGCGCTTCACTCGTTGCCGAGAAATTCGCTGCTATCGTCAAGGCTGCAAGCAAATAATTTTAC
>CACZEJ010000136.1 GCA_902780115.1 Ruminococcus flavefaciens
CACCCTACCAAAGGCGCTGCCTCTGGACTCTGCCAAAGGAACACAGTCCCTTTGGAATCCCGTTATTAGTTGAAATCGACTTTTTCGACAAGCTGAGGCTTCACATTTTGTGAAGCCTTTTTGTGTCCGATACAGGGTATCATATTTTCAGCTCTAAAAAATGCACCAGCATATTCCATGTCGGACAGTCTACCGCACCGCTTTCGGGAATGCCTGTATAGCGCTGGAAAAGACGCACTGCTTTTCGTGTATCTTCGTCAAATTCACCGCATACGGTCACTTTGGGCATATTGTCATACCATGCAGCAGCTTTCCAGAGCATTGCCTGTATGATATATACCAGCTCTCCGCTGTCGCCGTCACAGACGCGGTAGCTTTTGGAAGGGAATACATGATAAGCCGCAGGAGCACCGTCAAGGTCTTCCCTGTAGACGGCTGCGATCTTATCCCATGTATCCGGATCGGTCTCACCTGTTACGGGAAGCCCGTATAAGCGCTGGAATTCCGACACTGCTTCTTTGGTGTCGCTGTCGTAGATGCCGCTGGGCATCACCTGAGGTATCCTCTTGTCGAAAATTGATATGGCATAAAGCATATCCTGCAATTCGCGGATATGTCCTTTTTTCTGTTCATCTGTGTATGGCATGGGATCAACTCCTGATAATAGTATTTGTTATTTGGTGATCTGACATAACGGCTACTTTATGGTGTAGCCGGGATTCTGGTAGGGACGCTTGTCGAAGCCGTACCGCAGGTCTGAGTATACGCCTGCTATCCTGTCCCATGTGACAGCTCCCACAATACCCGATGGGTCTATGCCGAACTGACGCTGGAACGCTGTGACGGACTGCTTTGTAAGGGGACCGAAATAGCCTGTATCACTGACTGCGGGGATATTCGGGTAGCTTCTGCTGATATAGGTGAGATACTGCTGTATTATCTTTACAGATTCTCCGTTCGCACCTTCTCTCAGAACAGTGTTGGGATAAAGTGCGACGTAGGTATACTGGGGCGGTACAGATTCAACAATACCCTGATATGCTCGGTAAAGATCGTTCCTGGTCGCCCTGTTGACCACTCCCGTCTGAGGAAGTCCGAACACGCGCTGGAACGACTTTACTGAGCGCTCTGTCTGCTCGCCGAAGTAGCCTGTTATCTCCACAGGTATGACAGCTTCATAATAAGCGCCTATGACTGCAAGGTAGTATTGCAGCATACTGACTTCTATGGACTGCATACCGATACGAAGGTCTTCGGAGAACTGGGGCTGTATCTCCTCGAGCCGCAGCCCCTCGGAATCAAGCTCTGCCAGCCGTTTCACGCTGGTGTAGATGTAGGTTATCCTGTACCATGTTGCTGCATTGACCTTTCCGCTTTCTTCAAGTCCGAATATCTGCTGGAACTTCCTTACAGCGTCCTCAGTTGCGGTGTCGAATATCCCGTCGGCGGCAGGTATCTTCGGGATAGCAGGGAAGTTGCGCGATATGCGGTTCAGCCATATCTGTACGAACTTCACATCGTTGCCGAATGCACCGTTTACCAGCTCGATGCCCGGATAGGAAGGCATGGCGGTTCTCACGGGAGCGTTCTTGACGATATCAATATTCTCTCCGTAGTAGTATTGCAGTATCTCATAGGGAGTGTAGCCCCTCTCTGCAAGAGATACCGTGCCCCATTGGGAAAGTCCGCTGCAGGTAGTGGTAGTGCCGTTGCAGAATGAAGTGAATAGGGGCTCGACTCTGCCCTGCCGCCTTACATAGTCGTTGAAAAGCTCATCGACGAGATAGCTGATGTTCTCGAAATACTCCCTGCCGTTTATGAACTTCTGATCGAATTGAGTTGTTGCGGTTATGTCGAAATCATATCCCCTCGAACGGTACCATTCGGTGTATATGCGGTTGAGTGCAAAGGTTACTATCACGTAGATATTGGCACGGAGAGCATTTTCGTTCCATGTGGGGTATATCTCGCTGGAAGCGACGTTTTTGATATACGATGCAAATCCCACTGTAACATTCGGGGAATCTGAATCAGGAGTCCCAAGATGCACGGTTATGGTCTCGGGTATGAAAGGTTCTCCTGTAAGCATGGCTCACTCCTTTCTGCCGCGGAAATCAGGTTCGGCATTGTAATAGGTCACAGTTTCGTCGGAACTCTGCATCATCATAGGCACAGGTATGAGATTGAAGTTCTGTACAGAGGTTATACCCGAAAATACAGGCACATCAACACTTCTTGCGTTAAAAAATCCCTCTGCCGATACGCTGACATCAAAGAGATTGTACGGACGTTCATCGGGATCAGATGATTGTGAATGTATCAGGTCGGGAACGGGAAGCGGGAACTTGGGCGAAACTCCGCTCTCATCGGTAATTCCTGATGCAAGTATCATTCTTTTTCCGTCTACCACAGCAGTAACTGCCACGGAGGCTCCCTTTATGGCGGACGAGTCATCACCTGTACGGACATTTACCAGTATATAGCCTGTTTCTCTGCCTAAGAGCTCCTCCGAGGTGTATTCGGGCGGCATATTGTCTTCAGAAGAAGCAGTGCCGAGGTCGGTATCAAGCTCGGAAAGATCGGGCTCGGGGTAGCGGCTGTTGTAGTCCTCCTCGGTATCGGGGGAATCCTCGTCGGTGAATTCCGAATAAGCCGTATCGTCGGGAGCATCTTCGTTTACATCTTTTATCTCCTGCGGCTTCGGATCATAGTCAAGGGATATGTCTCCCGGCTCTTCCGTGGGATTTGAGCTCCTGCTGTAGAGCTTCATGAGCTCCTGCTTGTATTTTTCAGTATCAAAATTTCCGTTTTTCATATGCTCTCCTTCTGCTAATAATAATTAAATTAGGGAAGTTGTTTTCTTCATTTATACTTATCATAGAACTCAGTCATTAGCCTTTAGCTATTAGCCAATGGCTAACGGCTCATAGCCAAGGGCTTTATTATACAGCTTTTTCTTCCCTATTTCAATTTACAGTAAATGATATTCTTCACTGCCGCAGAATATTACACAGCCGTGATTGACATTGAATATTACATATGATATAATTTATGCTTGAAAGGGGCATCAGGATCCTTTATTTTAAGCAGATAAGAGGTTTTGATATGGATCATGACAAGAATTGGATATTAGATAAGGTGTATGACCTTGCAGAGCAGAAAAAGTATGATGAGGCAAGAAGGTTCATTGACGATCTGGCAATACCTGCCGATGAAAAGGCGAGACTGAATATGCACATCTGGCAGATGCAGCAAAAAGAAGTCGATTCCCACGGAAAGGGCTTTGACAAGATACCCATGACACCTGTCATATCTATGATACTCGGTTTCGTTGTGATATGCTCGGCATTCTTTTTTAAGGATACGCTCCAGACCGTACTTGTTACTGTAGGACTCATAATGGCAGGCGTTATCCCTGCGATATACTGCTTTATCGAGAAACGCAGGATAAACAAGACTTCGGGAAGATACGAAACGGAATCTCACAGATACGTAAAAGAGGGTGCGGATATCAATTACGTAAAGCCCGAAGCTCCTGCGTGGGTAGTCGTTTTTACTATTCTGGGCGTGGGACTTATCATAGGAGCGATGGCGGTCACAAATGTACTTAAAGGCGCTTACGAGAGACTGGCGATATGCGTGATGCTTACGGCAGCCTTTGTGATGTTCTTCCTTTGCTGCAAAAACAGAAGAAGACATGACAGCGTTATCTCCATGAAGCTGCTGTCAGTATGCGGTGTGCTTTATACGATATTCAGTATTTCGGCTATCCTTGATACTGCCAATGAAAAGTATTACGGTCTGATATTCTGTTCATTCGGTGCAATGCCGCTGCTTTTGTATCCCGTGACATTTGCGTTTATAAAACGAAAGCAGTGTAAGGTAAAGGTCGAGGCGGAATGTGTTGACTGCGCTGTAGTATCGGGTTCGGGAGGCGGACGGCGTTTGCCTGACAGGTATTATGCTTTCTGGAAATACTCCTTTGAGGGCGTTACCTATGTGCATAGGGATATGGCTTCATACAAGAAAACAGACTTTGGCGAGTTCACGGAGCTGTTCATCGACCCGAGCGATCCGCATAATATCTACCGCAGAAAACTCCCGATAACAAGCAGCATATATATTGCGGCAGGCTTTTTCCTGACGGTTTACGCATTCTTGCCGTTTATCGGACAATAAAATGATATGATTGCGGGAAAGGACAGAAGTCCGCGGAGATCAAAGCCGATGCGGCATTACTTGACAATCGGCGGGCTTTGTATTATAATTAATATTAATAACCACATATACAGCGAATAATTTTGAACGGAGGAAAAACAGTGCAAAGACATATTGTCTCTCTGGCACTCGCGGTCGTGTCAGCTATACTCGTTATAATTGCAGGCAGATCGTGTACTAAGAGCGCCTACGAGAGCAACAAAAAAGGCAGCTCACAAAATAATACTACACAGAAGTACCACCTGATAACAGAAGCTGAGTACGGTACGTCAGATCAGAGCGTTTTGGGTGTAGGCTCGGGAGGCTCCGCAAATGATCCTGCTCAGGGGACTACAGAGCGCGAGTATGTAACTGTTACGAATATTTTCGGCGATGTCGTGGAGACTATCCCCGTGACTACTCCCGAGGAGGCAAATATGCCTACCACTACTCTTTCGATACTCGATGAATATAACAGAAAAAACGGCGGTCTGGACAATGATACGAACGTTCAGGAGTACACAACATATATTGCGCCTGCGACCAACATCGTTATTGAAGTAGGCTGATATAATTTCAAGGAGGAAAAACAATGGTAACTATCGAATCGAAATGGAAAACGGAAAGAAGATCAAGATAGAGCTTTATCCCGATATCGCTCCTATCTCATGTGAGAATTTTGAGAAGCTCGTAAAGCAGGGCTTCTATGACGGTCTGACATTCCACAGAGTTATCCCGGGATTCATGATCCAGGGCGGCTGTCCCAACGGTACAGGCACAGGCGGTCCTGGCTGGCATATCAAGGGAGAATTTGCTGCAAACGGCGTAAAGAACGACCTCAAGCACACAAGAGGTGTTCTTTCAATGGCTCGTTCAATGATGCCTGATTCAGCAGGTTCACAGTTCTTCATCATGCATGAGGACGCTCCTCACCTTGACGGCAACTACGCTGCATTCGGCAAGGTAGTTGAGGGCATGGAGGTCGTTGACGAGATAGCAGAATGTGCTACGGATTACAACGACAAGCCTACAACTCCTCAGGTAATGAAGAAGGTAACTATTGACTGATAAACTCTCAGAGGCGGATATACCGCCTCTTTTCTTTTTCGGCTCAGCAGACACGCGGCAGTTGACTTTGCATGAGAAATATGCTATAATATTTTAAATATCGTCTGTCCGCAGAAGACAGGCGCAAAATTTACAAAGGATTGATAATATGGACTTTAAGGCACTTGCAGATTACCTTTTCCCCGATGTCAAGGATACTCCCGAGGACATAGAGGCACGTTTCCCCGAAAGACAGCTTCCGAACGGAGCTTTTGTTACCCGTATCGGACCAAGTCCCACAGGATTTGTTCACCTCGGAAATCTTTACAATGCTATCATAGGCGAGCGTATCGCTCACCGGTCAAACGGTGTTTTTTACCTTAGAATAGAGGATACAGACAATAAGCGTGAGGTCGAAGGCGCTGTTGAGACTGTCATCAACGCTATGGACTACTTCGGAGTTCATTTTGACGAAGGCGCTACAGCTGACGGCGATAACGGCAGCTACGGTCCTTACCGTCAGAGACAGCGTAAGGACATCTACCACGTATTCGCAAAGCTCCTTACAGAAAGAGGTCTTGCTTACCCATGCTTCATGACGGCTGAGGAGATAGAGGCTGTCCGCGAGCAGCAGACTGCAAACAAGGAAAATCCGGGAGTTTACGGTAAGTATGCAAAGTGCCGTGATCTTACTCTCGATGAGGTAAAGGCTAATATCGAAGCAGGCAAGGAGTGGGTGCTCCGTTTCAGAGGTCAGGAGACAAACGAAACTATCGCTGTCGAGGACGCTATCCGCGGAAAGCTCGAAATGCCGAGAAATAATATGGACTTCGTTCTCCTCAAGAGCGACGGTATCCCGACTTATCACTTCGCTCACGTTATCGACGACCACTTCATGCGTTCAACTCACGTTATCCGCGGCGAGGAATGGATATCTTCACTGCCCATGCACGTTGAGCTGTTCAATACACTGGGTTGGGAGCAGCCTAAGTACTGCCATACCGCTACTCTTATGAAGATCGACGAGGAAACAGGCGGCAAGCGCAAGCTCTCCAAGAGAAAGGATCCTGAGCTCGCTCTCTCATACTATCAGCAGGAAGGTATCAGCAGGGACGCTATTTGGGAGTTCCTCCTCACTCTTCTCAATTCCAATTATGAGGAGTGGCGTATCGCTAACCCTGAGACAGATTACCATGAGTTCCCTTATACTCTGGAGAAGATGTCTGTTTCGGGCGCTCTTGTTGACCTCGACAAGCTCCGCGATATCTCAAAGAACGTTATCTGCCGTATGCCTGCACAGCAGGTCTTCGACGGCTGGCTCGAATGGTGCAGCGAGTACGATAAGGACTTTGCTGACCTCATAAACAAGTATCCCGAGAGAACTCTCGCAGCTCTCAATGTGGGCAGAGGCGGTGCTAAACCAAGACGTGACATCGAGACATGGAAGCAGGCTTGCGACTTCATGAGCTTCTACTATGACGAGACCTTCAAGGTAACTGACAATATGCCAGAGGAATGCAATGAGGCTACAGTTAAGGAATTCTTCGGCAAGTACCTTGCATCATATGACCACAGCGACGACAGTGCTGCATGGTTCGACAAGGTAAAGGCTATAACCGAGGAAATGGGCTTTGCTGTAAAGCCTAAGGACTACAAGAAGAATCCCGACCAGTTCAAGGGCAGTATCGTTCACATTACAAATATGCTCCGTATAGCTCTCACAGGACACGCTAATGCTCCTGATATATGGGAAGTCAGCCACGTTCTCGGCGAGGAGATAACACGCAAGCGCCTTCAGGCATTCGCCTGATGAGCCGTTAGCCGTTAGCAATTAGCTGTAGGGGCGAACAGTGTTCGCCCGTTAATTACCTACAAATTATAATGACAATCTGTAGGGACGACCATTGGTCGTCCGCGTCTAACGTAAGAATTATAAATGCCACATTGTAGGGGCGGGCACCCTCGCCCTCCCGCATGGAGCACATATTATTTTTGACGGGAGCCCGAGGGCGGGCTCCCCTACACATGGTTTCGGCATATTTGCATTGTAACCTGTGGGTGAGGATCATTCGCCCCTACAAAAACATATTCTTTCTGAAAAAGAGGAAAATAAAATGTCAGACAATAAAGAAAAGAAAAATTTTGAGATACCCCGTCCTGTGTTCCCGAAAAGGGCTGTAGTCACAGGCGGTATGCCATACGGCAACAAGGAGCTCCACTTCGGTCACGTCGGAGGTATGCTGGTATTTGCCGATACCTATGCTCGTTTCCTGAGAGACCGCATCGGCAAGGAGAACGTCATCTTCGTCAGCGGTACGGACTGCTACGGTTCGCCTATCGCAGAGGGCTGGCGAGTAAAGGTCAAGAACGGCGAATTTGAGGGCTCTCTTGAAGATTTTGTACAGAGAAACCACAACAAGCAGAAGGAGACACTTGCCGCTTACGGCATAGCTCCTAATCTTTTCGCAGCTTCGGGTCTGGGACGCTCCAAGGAGATACACGCTTCTGTTACCGACCGCTTCATAAGCTCTCTCCATAAGAAGGGGCAGCTCAACCAGATAACTACCATACCTCATCAATCCTGTCAGCACTCTCACAGGTGAAACTCCTACCATGAAGCCTGTTACCAACTGGTACTTCAAGCTCCGCGACTACGAGCAGCTCATGAAGGATTGGGTAGAGGAACTGAAAAAGCGCAAGGATATCCGTCCTGTTGTATGGAAGACAATTGACGAGTTCTTGAAGAAGCCCGTTATCTACATAAAGCGCGAGTTCGAGGAAAAGTACATGGGTCTGAAAGACTCCATGCCTGCTCATAACTACATCGAAGAGCCTAAGAAGCCTTCGTTCACGATAGAGTTTGACAAGCTCTCCGACTGCGATGAAGCCTGCCGCGTACTCACAGAGAACGGTATCCGCTACAGAACAGGCAAGACTCTCGTTCCTTTCCGTCTTACAGGCAATATCGAGTGGGGCGTACCTGCTCCTGTTATGGACGGCGTTGAGGGACTTACCGTATGGGTATGGCCTGAATCTCTCTGGGCTCCTATTTCGTTCACCGAGACTTATCTTGAATCTATCGGTCACGATAAGGAAGAGTGGCGCGACTACTGGTGCAGCAAGGACGCTACTGTTTATCAGTTCATCGGTCAGGACAATATCTACTTCTACGGTATCGCCGAGCCTGCGATGTGGATGGCTCAGCAGGAGAGCGAGAACAAGACCGCTTCACCTGCCGACGGAGAGTTACAGCTCCCTGTTATCGTGGCTAACCACCATATCCTCTTCCTCGACAAGAAGGCTTCAAGCTCTGGTGCTGTTAAGCCGCCTATGGCTGACGACCTGCTCAATCACTATACTCCCGAGCAGCTCCGTATGCACTGGCTGGGTCTCGGTCTGGGACAGCGCTCCGTAAGCTTCATGCCAAAGCCCTACAATCCCGACGCTAAGCCCGAAGATGCTGATCCTGTTGTTAAGGACGGTCTGCTCCTTTCAAACGTATACAATCGTATGATACGCACAGCTTTCTACACAGCTCAGAAGGAGCTCGACGGCGTTATGCCGAACAATGCTCCTGAGGAGAAGTTCCTTGCTGACGCTAAGAAGGCAGTTCTCGAATACGAGAGACATATGTCCAAGTTTGCTTTCCACCAGTGTACTTACGTGCTCGACAGCTATATCCGTAACGGCAGCAAGTACATGGCAAAGGCTCTTAACGGTGAATATCCCGACAAGGAAGCTCTCAAGCAGGCTCTTGCAAACCTCTTCTATATGATACGTATTGCAGGCGTTCTGCTCCACCCGATGGCTCCTTTCGGCACTGAGAAGCTCCGCGAGTACCTTGAAGTCGATGAGCGTATCTGGTCATGGGATACTATCCTCGAACCGCTTACATACTTCACAGGAAATGACCACAAGCTGAAGTTCCTGCCTCCGAGAACGGACTTCTTCACACGTCATGAGAGCCAGTTCGCTGCTGCTGAGGAATAATCAATAATAGAAAGTAGTAGTTTCGTTCCGAACTGTTAGCTTGTAGGGGCGGCGTTTCGCCGCCCGTTAACCACATATCAGTTATTTACAAGTGTTAAAACGTGAGAACAGACACATTTAAGGAGGAGATACAGTGAAAAAGAAAACTAAAGTCATTATTTCGGCGATAGTCATATGTGTTCTCCTTGTTCTCTTCGTGCCTGTGCCTACAGGTACTTACAAAGACGGCGGTACACGTATGTATACGGCTCTTACCTACAAGGTCGTTAAGTGGCAGGTGCTCGTTGACGCGGATACGAGATACGAAAGTACTTCCGTTTACTGGTATCCCGATAATTTCAAGTCCTATGAGGAGCTTTGGGATATAGAAAATAGCAAAGTGAAAACATGACCCTTATTTCCAAAGGAGTAATAATTAAATGATATATAACAACGTTCTGGAAGCTATCGGGCATACTCCGATGATAAAGCTGAACCGAATGAACAAAAAGGGAAGCGCAGACGTTCTCGTGAAGTTCGAGGGACTTAACGTGGGCGGTTCCATAAAGACCCGCACAGCCTATAACATGATACGCCATGCCGAAAGAGAAGGCAAAATACATGAGGGTACGATAATCGTTGAGCCTACAAGCGGCAATCAGGGTATCGGTCTGGCTCTTGTGGGAGCTGTAAGAGGTTATAAGACTATAATCATCATGCCTGATTCCGTCAGCGAAGAGCGCAGAAAGCTCGTTAAACACTACGGTGCCGAGGTTATGCTCATTCATGATGACGGAGATATCGGCAAATGCATACAGACCTGTCTCGATACTGCGCTGAAAATGGCTGAGGAGGACGAGAACGTCTTCGTTCCGCAGCAGTTCGCAAATGTGAACAATATAGGCGCTCATAAGTTCCACACTGCTCTCGAGATACTGGAGCAGACTGCGGTGAAAATAGACGGCTTCTGCTCGGGCATCGGTACTGGCGGTACTATCACAGGTATCGGTGAAGCTCTCAAAGCTCAGTATCCCGATATGCTGATATGGGCTGTTGAACCCGAAAATGCAGCTATACTTGCAGGCGGAAATATAGGTACTCATTTGCAGATGGGCATCGGCGACGGCATTATCCCCGATATCCTCAATCAGGAGATATATGATGATATCTATATAGTAACCGATGAAGAGGCAATACAGACCGCTAAGGACTTAGCGGCAAAAGAGGGCATAATGTGCGGTATATCCAGCGGAACTAATGTTGCAGCTGCTCTGAAAATGGCTGAGAAGCTGGGCGAGGGCAAGACCGTCGTTACTATACTGCCCGATACTGCGGAGAGATATTTCTCAACTCCGCTCTTTGATGACTGATAATAAACGCTGTAAGCGTTAAAGGAGGTAATATATCATGAGTAAAATTTACGATTTTCTCACAGAAGCAAAAATGTTCTTCATTGCTACAAACGATGGAGCACAGCCAAAGCTCAGACCGTTCGGCTCTCATATCGAAATGGACGGAAAGGTAATGTTCGCAGTAGGAGATTTCAAGGCTGTTTACAGACAGATGCTTGCAAACCCTCTCTGTGAGATAGTTGCCTGCAAGCCTGACGGAGTATGGCTGCGTTATACGGGAAAGATCGTTTTTGATGACGATCCTAAGTACTTAGAGGCAATGTATGCAACAAGTCCGCTCCTGAAGGAGATATACAACGAGAAAACAGGCTTCAAGATGAAGATATTCCACCTTGAAGATGCAACAGCTTTCATTATGCCTCCTGTTGGCGAGCCTGAAAAGATACTCTGATATTATAAGCGCTGTCCCTATCCAAGACGGCGCTTTTTGTAAATCGAAGGATATTATTTTTTAAAGGGCGTATGGTATCGGGTCTGGTATGTACAATGTTTTACTGTGCCGCGATCTTTTTCCAAAATGATTTTACGGAGGGAAAATTATGAATACAGCAATCAGATCAAAAACAAATAGGATCCTGGCATTTATCTGCACATTAGCTATGATGATCGGTATTATCAGTACATTTGGCTTCAGAAATATTGATGCCAATGCGGTATTAGAACGAAATCTTAATCTGAATTCAAATGGTGTCGTGACATATGTTGCTGTTCCGTATGGTGCCATGGGGACATCAACTGCCGATTTTGTCAGAGTATCAAGAATGGGACTCACAACCAAGTTTATGCTCATTGTGTCATCAATGATAATAAACGGTCAGACCAGAAAGGCAAATGTGATCTTCCGCGATCAGCGTGGCAAGGTTGTAATGATATTGCACGTAACTCAGACGGGAACTCGCTGAATATGTGATCCATTGCACTGTCGTTCGGTTTCATAGTGCAGTGAAAAATAATATTCGTCGGCTTTTAAGGTGACAGCTTGTAAAAAATTACATTTAAAGAGCGCAGTAAGATCATTGTGCATTTCCTGATTTGTACCTCTGCTAAAAGAATATTACCCATAGTCCGAAGGCTGCCCGAAGGTGTGCTTTCGGACTTTTTTATACTAAAAAAAGAATATATGGGTATAAAAATGACATATGGTCATTCCTGTAAAAATGTAACTATTTAGTTATTGCAATTTGAGAAAAAAAGAGTTATAATTAGTTTTATGAGTTTTTATTATAGGAAGGATTGAAATACCATGAAAAAGTTACTTAACGTACTTACAGCAGGAATGCTTATCACAGCTTGCTTTACAGGCTGCGGCGTACCAAAGAATACCGTTCATAGCAGCGACGATCTCAAAGGCAAAGTAATAGGTACTCAGCTCGGTACAACGGGCTATATCTTTGCGGGCGATATCGAAAATGCTAAGGTAGAAGGCTATAACAAGGGTGCAGACGCTATCCAGGCTCTCAAACAGGGCAAAATAGACGCGGTCATCATTGATTCAGAGCCTGCACAGGAGTTTGTTAATAAGAATAAGGGCTTACAGATACTTCCTGATATATTTGCTGAGGAAGAGTACTCTATAGCTTACAAGAAGGGCAATGACGAGCTCGGCAAGAAAATCGACGACGCTCTTACAAAGCTCAAGGAAAAAGGTACTCTTGACGAGATCACTTCCCACTGGATAGGAAACGATCCCGACCATGTATCCTATGTTCCCGAAAAGGATATGGAAAG
>CACZEJ010000137.1 GCA_902780115.1 Ruminococcus flavefaciens
GCTTTCAGGTATCAATACAAACAAGGTTTATTTCCTTGCTTATACTTCAATGTCACTGCTTGCAGGTCTTTCGGGTCTCCTTGTTGCTGCTCGTGTTGGTTCTGTAAACGGTGATACAGGTAACTCATTTGAAATGGACGCTATCGGTTCATGCTTCATAGGCGGCGCTTCAGCATACGGCGGAAGCGGTACAGTCGGCGGTATCATGGTCGGAGCTATCCTCCTCGGTGTTATCAACCAGGGTATGTCCATCAAGGGTCTTGATAACAACTGGCAGTATGTTGTCAAGGGTTCAGTTCTTCTTGTCGCTGTTATATTTGACGTTGTTTCAAATAAGAAGACAGGTAAGGCAGGCTGATAAATTAGCTTTTTTCAACGGCTCGGAGCAGCATATGCTGCCCGAGCCGAAAATTTACACATCAACTCTGAAAGGATATCCGTATATGAATAATACTAAAAACGATCCCGGTAAACGTTCCAAGGCATTGACAGCTCTTACCCTGAGATGTGTTGTGGCGGTATATATATGTTATCTTGCGTTCAAGATAGCATCGGGCGATGATACCACCATGAGCATTGTGCTCTGTCGTGTGATAGGCGCGGTCTTTATGCTGGCAGCTCTTTCATTTGCAGCGTATTCCCTTTACACCTACCGCAGAGATATCAGGCAAGCTGACATAGATGAAGATACGCTGAACGCTCTGGAAGACGATGCAGCCGCAGAAGTTACAGACGATACCGACAAGGAGTGAATACAGCTGTATGACAATTGCAGATATAAAGGCTCTTTACGAGGAATACACTGCCGAAGCAGAAAAGGTGGAGCGTGAAAGCAAGCCTGCCGACGGACTTTTCGGCATGGGCAGAAAGCCTTCGGACGATCCGTGTCATGACCGTTTTTCGGATAAGCTGGAAGCGATGCTGAAGGAGTATGCCGACGGAGATCCCGATCCTGCGGAGGTATACGAGGTGCTGGAGTATATCTACAGTGCTCCTGCGGAACATAAGGAGCCCCTCAGTGTGTATTGGCTGATGAATGCAGTACAGGGTTTTACGTCAGAGCTGGTGCAGAAGCTCGAAAAAGCAGACGCGGAAAGGCTATATGTGATGTACCGAAAGGAGTATCCCCGTTGGAAAAGGCTGCCTGTTCAGAAGAAAATATTCTCTGAACTTGACAGGCTGAGAAAAAAATAACATCGTGCAGCTCATTAAGAGCTGCTTTTTTGTTTATATGGCATATTTTTGTAAGAATCATTGAAAAAATGTGTGGAAAGTGATATAATATTAATAGTCGGATATGGGAGTGTGATAACTATGGATGTCATTCTCGATTTTATCTCTGAAAGATACATGACGCTTATGATACTTCTCGGACTTGCATCTGTGATCTACGCCAACAGAAAGAGTAAGATAGATAAGCTTAACATCATTGTTATCATGATGATGATATCTCTTGTGATAGTGGTATGCGAGTTCACAGAGGACTGGTGCGATAAGTATAATAAGGATTACCGTATCCTTTACGTCAAGACCATGCTGGTGTACTGGATGTATCCGCTCATGGCTCTGCTCGGTATATATCTTACAGTTCATATTAAGAATAAGCTGCTTCTGGCAGTTCCTCAGTTCGTGAATATGGTCATTACGGCAGTCGATCTTACGGGTACGGGCTTTGTGTACAGTTTTTCGCAGGATCACAGCTTTCACGGCGGACCTATGAGAGGTATGCAGTTTTTCGTAATATGTTTTTATTCCGTGCTTTTTGCTTATTATTCCGTAAGGTATATACGGTCTGAAAACAAGGCGAGGGGACTTATCATGCAGTTCATCATTGTAATGATAATCGTCACGATATGGGCTGAATACATGAATTTTGCATCAGGATATGCAGATGAAGTGGTCGCGCTGTCATTGTTTGTGTACTACTGCTATCTGGCGACTGTTCATCAGAGTAAGGTCGATGCAGCTCTGCATAAGCGGGAGCTTGAACTGGAACAGAGCAAACTGACGCTGCTGATGACTCAGATCAAGCCGCATTTTATCAATAATTCGCTGATAGCCGTTCGGGAGCTTTGCTACGAAGACCCTGAAAAGGCTGCGGAGCTTATCAACCACTTTTCACTGTATCTGAGAAATAACATCGAGGCTGCGGATAATCAGATGATACCGTTCACTAAAGAGATAGATGCGGTAAAGGAGTATCTTAACCTTGAATATGCGGATACGAGCAAGGCTTTCAAAACGGTGTTCGAGCTTGGGTATACTGATTTTGAGCTTCCTTCGCTCAGCGTTGAGCCGCTGGTGGAGAATGCTGTAAAGCATGGTGTGGATAGATATTCGGAAAAATCGGAAGTGCGAATAATCTCATACAAACAAGGGGATAATGTTTTTATTGAGATAAGAGACAATGGCAAGGGCTTCGATATGAACAAGGAAACGCTTGGAAAGGGAGGCATCGGACTGAAAAATGCTGCTAAGCGTCTTGAACTTATGTGCGGAGGTGAACTCAATATCGACCGTGATGACGGTTGGACTGTAATAAGGATAAGGATATGCGATAAAAATTAGGGGGAATTAAAGTGAATACTATAACAGTGGACGATGAAAGATTTGCTGTGAATTCATTGCTTAGAATGATGAAAAAGGCAGATCCCAACGGAAATCATGTTGGAACGGTATACGTTGAGGACTTTTTTGAGTACATAAAGAATCATGAGGTGGATATCGCTTTCATAGATGTGGATCTTTACGATACGGACGGCATCGCTATCACAAAGAAGCTTTCAAAGATGAAGCCTGATCTGAATGTTATTATCTATACGGGACATTCGGAGTACAAGGCGGCAGCTCTTGATCTTTTTGTGAGCGGCTATCTGGTAAAGCCTGTCAGTGAAAGTGATCTTGCCAATGCTCTGGCTCACCTCAGATATCCCATAAAGGGAAAGACAGAAAGTATGCTCAGAGTGCAGTGCTTCGGCAGCTTTGCTGTTTTTAAAGGTGATGTTCCCGTAGTCTTCAGCAAGTCAAAAACTCTTGAATTGCTGGCTTATCTTGTATTTAAGCGCGGTGCAATGGTCACAATGAGCGAGCTTATGAGCGTATTATGGGAGGATAAACCAGTAACTGCCAGCAACAGTTCGTACCTTCGTCAGATAATCTCAGAGTTGAGACAAAAGATGAAGAATATTGGCGCTGATGATATTATCATCAAGAAGCGCAACGGGATATGTATAGATGTATCCAAAATAGAGTGCGACTGGTACGAACACGTAGACGGCATAAGACCTGTAAAGCGCTCGATAGGCTTTATGGAGCAGTACCAGTGGGCTGAGAGAGCAGATCCGTTCCTGCACTGATATACTGCGAAGTCATACTGTTCGGAACGGAGGAGAAATATGGATAAGGTTCGCAGACATATTGTCTTTTACGGATATGTTCAGGGAGTAGGCTTTCGCTGGAAGGCGAGAAGCACAGCCTCAAGGCTCGGTGTGAGCGGCTGGGTAAGAAATCTTGACGATGGCTCAGTGGAAATGGAGGCAGAGGGCACTGAAAGGGATATCGAAGATCTCATAAGCGCTCTTGAAGACCATAGATGGGGAAGCGTTGACCGCATTGAATCGGAGTATGTACCCATACACGGAGATTACAGCTTTGAAGTAAGATAGATATTAATGAAAAGCCCGAAAGTGCATTTTTATGCGCTTTCGGGCTTTGATACTGTCTGTTTATTTATGCCACTGACTATTGAGAAAATCTACTCTGCTTTGGAGCCACTGTGCGAGAAATTCTGCTGCCTGCATTTCATTTATGCAAGCCTTTGCAGGCTCTGAGAGCTCATTTACAAAGTCGGAATTCATAATGATATTGTTCCACTTGCGGTAGTTGTTCCTGAATTCATCTTCGAGTTCGGTGCTGTCCTTGTTTATGAGCTTTATCATGCGGTCAAACACGCCGCTGTCGTAAGCTTTTGTCCATTTGTCCTTTATTTTGCTCTGATACCAGTCCTCGTGAGCGAGCACGACGAGCCACGGATTTATGGTATCATATTCACCGTTGCCCTTTGTTCCGCCGTTTACATCGGGGACGAGATTTGATGCATAGAAGCCTGTACCGTCGATGCAGCGATCCTTATTGCCCATTGACGAGTCGAAGTCCCACGGAGCTTCAAAGGTGAGCTTTTTCTTTCCGTCGGCGCTGAAATCAGCGTCCATGTAGAAGCTTGACCAGTATATATCAGCATCACAGGTGAGTTCGCTGATAATGTACGTATCAACAAGGGAATCTATGTCCACGACATTTTCCACAGCCTGCTGAGGAGTGATATCCTTGCTTATGGAAATGTTTTTGAAGTCCTTGTCGAAAACATACGCGGTGTCATTGTATGCAGCTTCGTACATTATCCTGTACACATTGTTTACGAAATTCTCGATAAAGTCGTGCTGTTCCTGAGAATTAATGGTGCTCTTTATGGTTATGCCGACTTCCTCCTTAGGGTCGCTCGGCGACATAGGCAGGCATCTTACATAGCTTCCCTTGTCGTCTTCGCCGTCGAAAGGTATAAGAGGAGCGTTATCAGCAAAATCCAGTGAAAACTGGTGGAGTTCGTCTTCATTGTAGAAATAACCGTCATATTCAAGGAAATAGCCTGTGTCCGTGCCTGTGTAGTCCTTTGCGGGCTCGGCGATATTGACTCTTGCGGAGCTTACCTGCTGCATCTCGGTCAGAAGGTACACACCGTAGTATTCTCCGTTTATCTCCACGCTTACGAAGTCTGAATCAGCAGCGTA
>CACZEJ010000138.1 GCA_902780115.1 Ruminococcus flavefaciens
GGCTTGTCATATGCCCGATGTACTGGAAATGCCATATCGTCCGCCGCTTATGGGTTCGGGCGTATCAGGCGAAAAGAAGTACAGCTACAGGCTGGGTTCCCAGACCTGTCTCGCAGGGGACGTTATCGGGGAGTACTCCTTCGATGAGCCGCTCCATATCGGGGACAGGCTCATATTCGGCGATATGGCTATATACTCCATGGTCAAGAACAACACCTTTAACGGTATGCCGCTGCCTTCCATACTCCTTCTGAAAAAGGACGGCAGCTTTGAAACGCTCCGCAGCTTCGGCTACAATGATTTCAAGGAGAGACTGTAATGACTAATATCTACTTTGTCCGCCATGCACAGCCGCAGTATTCCTGCGAAGATGCATCGCTGAGACCTCTTACCGAGGAGGGAATGGCTGATACAGCAAAAGTTGTTGAAGTAATGAAGGGTATTCCGCTTGACTGTGCGATCTCAAGTCCGTATAAGCGCAGTTTCGACACCATAAAGCAGACCGCCGAGGAGCACGGGCTCACTATTGCTACCGATGAACGCCTTCATGAGCGTATCAGCGGCAGGGACAGCAACAATAGGGATATGTTCCGCAGACGCTGGGAAGACCTGAGCTTCTGCGAGCCTGACGGAGAGTGTCTTCAGTCGGTCATGGACAGGAATATTGCTGCTGTAAATGATATACTCGATGCACATGAGGGCGAGAATATCATTATCGGAACTCACGGTACGGCTCTCAGCACCATACTTCATTATTATGACAACAGTTACGGGCTTGAAGGCTTTATGCGTATGATAAACTTCATGCCGTACATAATAAGGCTCGGTTTCAACGGCAGGGAGCTTGTTGAAAAAGAGGAGCTCCTCATAGTAAATAAGGAGTTCAAAGCCTGAGAATATTATCCGACAGCCATAAGGGAGCAGATGCTCCTTTATGGTTGTTTTATTTTATGGTGTGTGATATAATAATTAGGAAACAATTCCATTAGAGGTGCAACATGAGTAAAATATATATTGTAGAAGATGACAGATCAATACGCGAGGAGCTTGCGGAGCTTCTGCGCAATTCGGGCTATGAGACTGACTGCCTTACCGACTTTTCCGATTCAGCGGCACAGGTGCTTGCTGCCCGTGCTGACCTGATACTTATGGATATAAATATCCCGAACCTCAACGGCGAGCAGCTCCTGAAAGAGATACGCAAAGAGACCGATACTCCCGTGATAATGGTCACGAGCCGTACCTCCGAGACTGATGAGGTGCTTTCAATGAGCTACGGAGCCGATGACTATATCACCAGGAACAGCTTCCGTGCAGACCTATAGCGGCTTGCAGGTGAACGATGCAAAGGGAAGCCTTTCTGACGGCAGCAGGGAAATGACTCTCACGAAGAACGAGATGATAATATTCCGATTCATGCTGGACAGAAAGGGCATGATAGTTACCCGCGACGAGCTTATGACAGCGCTCTGGGACAACGATGAATTCGTGAACGATAATGCTCTCACCGTAAATATAAGCCGTCTGCGTTCAAAGCTTGCGGAGCTGGGCTGCGGAGATGCTATCGAAACGAGAAAGAAACAGGGGTATATACTGAAATGAAGATAACTGATTATTTAAAGGACAGATGGTGGTTCTATCTTGCAGCTGCCATACCTTTCGGAATGATACTGCTTTTTCTGACAGCCTATCGTGTCAGCGATCAGCTGATAGCTTACATAAGCGTGATATATTTACTGTTCATAGTGATCGAAGAACTTATAGGATTCTGCCGCAAAAGGGAGTTCTACAACGAGCTCGCCGAGAAGCTCGAGGTGCTGGACAAGAAATATCTTATCCACGAGATGCTGCATCGTCCTTCATTTCTGGAGGGGGAGATCATCTACGATGCACTTTATGAGGCAAACAAGTCCATGTGTGAGAACGTTGCCGAATACAGACGCAGCTCCACGGATTTCCGCGAGTTCATAGAGATATGGGTGCATGAGGTGAAGCTCCCTGTGGCGAGCTTGCAACTCATGGCGCATAACCACAAAGACGAGCTGGGCGATAAATTTATGGAGCAGCTGCGGCGTATAGACGGATATACAGATCAGGTGCTGTACTATGCGCGTTCGGAGAATGCGGAGAAGGACTACATCATTAAACCTGTATCGTTAAAACGTGCAGTTGCAAATACTGCCCTGAAGAACCGCGAGGATCTACAGCTTGCAGGAGCTTCTATAGAGACAGAGGGACTTGACGTGAACGTTATGACCGACGGAAAGTGGCTGGAATTCATACTGGGACAGTTTACAGCGAACAGCCTGAAATATAAGTCCGCAGACCGTGAGCTTGTGATAAATGTGTCAGCGGAGAATATGCCTGACAAGGTGCTGCTGCATTTCCGCGATAACGGCATAGGGATCCCCGAAAGAGATCTGCCGCGTGTGTTCGAGAAGAGCTTTACAGGCGATAACGGGCGCTCCTATGCTAAATCAACAGGCATGGGACTTTATATCGTAAAGAGCCTTTGCGAGCGTCTCGGACACAGTATATCCGTAAGTTCGGAGCAGGGGAGCTTTACCGAACTGACTATAGTCTTTGCGAAGAACGACTTCTATTTCAACTGATGGCTTTATTATGGTAACATATATATATCTTTACATTACAAAACTGTAAGGTTGCGTAATATTAAAAACACGACCTGTAATGCTGCATGGTGTATAATAAGATCATGGAAACGGGAACAGCTCCCACAAAGATAGAACGAAAGGACATGATCTTATGAAAAAACTTACTTCACTTGCTATCAGAACATTTATGATATGCAGCACAATATGTGTAGCACCGCTTTTTGCAGCTTCATTATACGAGGTGTTCAGAGAAAAGAGCATCGTTCACCCGATGAATTACGGACCCGTGCTTATCATCTCGATGATTGGCTGCCTTAACGTTGTGCTTGAAAGCTATCTCAAAAAGCACAAAACAGCAGAAGCAATTGAATTGAATTAAGGAGAAACGAAAATGGCTTTACTTAAAATAGATCACGTTGAAAAGTATTACGGAAACAAATCCAGTCTTACAAAGGCTGTAAACGATATTTCTTTTTCAGTTGACAAGGGCGAGTTCACAGCCATAATGGGCGCTTCGGGAAGCGGCAAGACCACTCTCCTCAACTGCATCTCCACTATCGACCGTGTAACAGCAGGAAATATAGTTCTCGGGGATACCGACATAACAAAGCTCAAGGGCAAGGAGCTTAACAAGTTTCGCCGCGAAAAGCTGGGCTTTATATTCCAGGATTTCAATCTCATGGACACTCTTACAGCTTACGAGAATATCGCACTTGCACTTTCCATACAGAAGCGTTCCGCAAAGGATATCGACAAGGCAGTAAAGGAAGTTGCAGAGCAGCTGGGCATCACCGAGGTGCTCAACAAGTACCCCTACCAGATGTCAGGAGGACAGAAGCAGAGAGTAGCTTCTGCAAGGGCGATAGTTACCGATCCGAGCATAGTTCTTGCAGACGAGCCTACAGGTGCTCTCGATTCAAAGTCGGCGAAGATGCTGCTTGAACGCTTCTACTACCTCAATCACGAGAAAGATGCTACTATAATAATGGTAACACACGATTCTTTCACAGCAAGCTATGCTTCAAGAGTAATATTCATCAAAGACGGAAAGATATTCAGCGAGATAAACCGCGGCGGTGACAGCAGAAAGCAGTTTTTCGACAAGATAATCGACGTGGTAACGCTTCTGGGAGGTGACATGAGCGATGCTCTTTAAGATATCACTGAGCAATATCCGAAAGAGTATAAAGGACTATGCGATATATTTCTTTACACTTATAATCGGTGTTGCGGTATTCTATGTATTCAACGCCATAGAGACTCAGACAGCGTTCATGACAGTTTCAGAAGACAGGCGAGAGATAATAGGAGTCCTCAACAAAGCAATATCCGCAGTAAGCGTATTTGTAGCTATAGTCCTCGGACTTCTCATAGTGTACGCCAGCCGTTTCCTTATGAAGCGAAGGAACAAGGAATTTGCACTATATATGATGCTCGGTATGAGCAAATGGAAGATTTCGGCGATACTCCTCTGTGAGACAGTAATAATCGGAGTTGGCTCACTTTTGGTAGGACTTCTTGTTGGTGTCGGTCTTTCACAGGTGATGAGCGCAGTAGTAGCTAATCTCTTTGAAGCAAACATGAACGATTACAAGTTCACGGTATCATCAGCTTCGATTTTAAAAACTATCCTTTACTTTGGAATAATGTACTTAGTAGTAATGCTGAGAAGCGGTTTTGTCATCAGCAAGTGCAGACTTATAACTCTTATGAATTCGGGCAGACGTTCGGAGAAAATAACCATGAAGAATCCGTGGCTGTGCGTGATAGTATTCCTTATTTCGGCAGCTGTTCTCGGATATGCTTACTACATGGTAGGCTGGAATCAGAAAAGTCTTGATGAGAAAAAGATAGTGATCGCAATAGCAATGGGTGCAGTTGCAACATTTTTCATATTCTGGTCAGTAGCAGGTATGCTGCTGAGAGTGATAATGTCAGCAAAGGGAATATACCACCACGGACTCAACAGCTTTACATTCCGTCAGATAAGCAGCAAGGTTAACACAACAGTAGCTTCAATGACAATAATCTGTCTTATGCTCTTTCTGACTATATGTACACTTTCCACAGCTTTCGTTATCAGAAATTCCATGAATTCTCAGGTAGAGGAATACTTTCCTGTAGATTTTTGTATGGAAGCAGAAAACCAGGACAGTGAAAATAAAACTTTGTATACAGATATTGATGGGTATTTCGGAGATAGTAAAGAAAGCTTGTATAATTTAATGGATGAGTATCATAAATTCCATATCTACAGAGATGCTGACCTGACTTTTGTAAAATCTATTGGTGACAAATTTGAAGAATTAGAGAAAGAGATCCCTGAAGTTGGTTGGCTGAATTATAACCTGAGAATGATAAAGCTCAGCGACTACAATGCGCTTATGAAGCTCTACGGCAGGAAAAGTATCGACCTTGCTGACAATGAATACGCAGTATGTGCTTCTTATAATACTATCGTAGATATATATAATAGTCTGCTTTCTAAGAATAATGATATAACAGCTTTCGGAAACACACTCGTTCCTAAGTATAAAAAGTGTATCAACGGCTTTGTGTGTCCTACGGGAATGGCTGACAGTATGGATACCATAATAGTTCCTGACAGTGTTGTCGATGAATCAGGCGCAGGTGAAGAAATTATCGTCGGAAACTATAATGCATCTGACAAGAAGGGCATCGAAAATGCTGAAAAAGAACTGAAAGAAATATGGAAGAAAAAAATGAGCGGAAGAGAGAGCAGCATAAGCGGTATGTACTATCTGGATACACGCCGTGAAGCAGCTGACAATGCCATTGGCATAAGTGCTCTTGTTACATTCCTCGGACTTTACATTGGCTTCATCTTCCTTGTATCCTGCGGAGCTATCCTTGCGCTGAAGGAGCTTTCCGAGAGTACAGACAGCATTCCGAGATATACGATGCTTCGTAAGCTTGGCGTAGACGAGCGCGAGATAACAAAGTCTGTATTCCGCCAGTCGGGAATATTCTTCCTGCTTCCGCTGCTGTTGGCTTGTCTCCATTCATACTTCGGAATGAGACTTGGAAAAGTCGTAATCGAACAGATCGTGAGAGGAAGCTTTATAAAGCCTATGCTCTTCACAGCGGGCGTGATAGTAGCAATATACGGCGGATATTTCCTGCTGACATTCATCGGCAGCAGAGCAATAGTTAAAGAACAGAAGTAAGTTTTTCATGATATAGTTTTAAGGGCTGATATTGATTATCAGCCCTTAGCTTGTCGAAAAAGTCGATTTCAACTAATAACGGGATTCCAAAGGGCCTGTGTTCCTTTGGCAGAGTCCAGAGGCAGCGCCTTTGGTGGGGTGTGGGGCAAAGCCCCACAAATAGCCTCAAAGCGCCTCGCAAAGGGTGAATTAAA
>CACZEJ010000139.1 GCA_902780115.1 Ruminococcus flavefaciens
AAAGGCTGCTCCGGGCTACTACCTCGCAAAGCAGATCATCAAAATGATCTGGGCTATCTCGGAGGAGATAAGAAAGAACCCCAAGATCAGCCAGAAGCTCTCTGTTGTATTCCTCGAGAACTACTGCGTAACTCTCTCCGAGCACCTCATGCCTGCATCTGATGTATCAGAGCAGATATCTCTCGCAGGTACGGAAGCTTCGGGAACAGGCAATATGAAGCTCATGCTCAACGGCGCTGTTACCCTCGGTACTCTCGACGGTGCCAACATCGAGATCAAGGAAGCCTGCGGCGACGATAATATCGTTATCTTCGGCATGACAACTCCCGAGGTGAACGAGCTCAAGGCAAGAGGCTACAGACCTATCGAATTCTACAACAGCGACGCGCGTATACGTGAAGGCATCGACCGTATGTACCACGGCATCAACGGCTGCACCTTCAACGATGTGGCAAGCTCACTGAAAGACAGAGACCCTTATATGGTACTCGCCGACTTCGACAGCTACAGAAAGGCTCAGGAGTACATCACCGAGTGCTACAATGACAAGTTCAAGTGGGCTAAGATGTCACTCAATAATATCGCAGGTGCGGGTATCTTCTCCGCAGACCGCGCTGTTACTGAGTACGCTGAAAATATCTGGCATTTAAGATAAGCAATATCCAAAATAGGGGGCGGGTCAACTTCGTCCCCTTTTTTAAACTATTCTGAGGTATACAGTCTATAAAATAAGAAAACGGAGTGTTTTTCTATATGAGACCTTTATATGATACATGGAATCTGGGCTATAAATCAATTTTCGGAGCTGTAAGGCAATTCGAGACCTGCCGCTTCACTATACGTCTGCCAAAGGACGTTAATCCCGACTTTTCGCCTGTTCTCGTTCTCTTCCGAACAGGCTTCAAGGAGCGTTTCATCAACATGAACGAAGTTACCGAGGAGGACGACTGCTTTGCATACTCCGCGGTGTATAACGCAAGATATACCGACGTTCATTTCTATTACTTCTCGTATACCGAGGGCGGAATCCGCCACTATATCAAGAAGATCAATATCCATGAGGGCGGTCTCGACCACGGCGAAATGTTCCAGCTCACTGTCTACAAGAACCGCTACGAGACTCCCGACTTCCTCAAGGGCGGCATAATGTACCAGATTTTCCCCGACCGCTTCTGCAACAGCGGCAAGCCAAAGGAAAATATCCCCGACGGACGTATTCTCCGCAAAGATTGGGGCGGAACTCCTCTTTATAAGCCCGACAAGAACGGTCACGTATGGAACAACGACTATTTCGGCGGAGATTTCGCGGGAATACAGTCAAAGCTCCCGTATCTCCACGACCTCGGCGTTACCTGCATCTACCTCAACCCGATATTCGAGTCTCACGAGAACCACCGCTACAATACCGCTAATTATATGAAAGCCGACCCCCTCCTCGGTACGAACGATGAGTTCGAGGAGCTGTGTCAGGTCGCAGAAAACTACGGTATATCAATTATTCTCGACGGCGTATTCTCACACACAGGTGCGGACAGCGTTTACTTCAATAAATTCGGACGATATGATACTGTCGGCGCCTTCCAGTCCAAGGACAGCCCTTATTATGACTGGTATACCTTCATCGACTACCCGAATACATACGAGGCATGGTGGGGTATTGATACCCTCCCTAACGTATGGGAAAACAACGAGGACTACACCGAGTTCATCTGCGGCGAGGAAGGTGTTCTCCGCTACTGGCTCGACAAGGGCGCAGCAGGCTTCAGACTTGACGTTGCCGACGAGCTCCCAGAAGAGTTTCTCTGCAACCTCAGAAAATGCGTAAAGGGCTACGATAAGGAAAAGGTGATTATCGGCGAAGTCTGGGAGGACGCTACCACTAAGGAAAGCTATGGCATCAAGCGCCGCTACCTCCTGGGCGATCAGCTCGACTCAGTCATGAATTACCCCTTCCGCGAGGCTATAATCTCCTTCATGAAGGGCTGCAAACCGATAGAATTCATAACCGCTGTCATGAATATCGTCGAGAACTACCCCAAGCCTACTATAGATGTGCTCATGAACTTTGTCTCCACCCACGACATCGAACGCGCTATAAACCGCCTCGGCGGCGACAACTGCGACGACAAGAGCAAGGACTGGATGGCAGAGCGCTACCTCTCGGACGAACAGTACAACCACGGAAAAGAAATGCTCAAGGCTGCTATGGCTCTGCTCTTCTTCCTTCCCGGTATACCCTGTATCTACTACGGCGACGAGGCAGGTCTTCAGGGCTACAAGGACCCGTTCAACCGCCGCTGCTACCCGTGGGGACACGAGGATAAGGAGCTCATCGCCTATGTTTCGGCTCTCAGCCGTATCAGAAAGTCTATTCCCAATATGAAGGACGGAAGAATATACTTCGTCATCAACGAGAAGGAAGTCCACGACAGCCGTCTTGTCGGCTTCACCCGTCAGGGACAGAAAATGGACTATATCTTCTTCATCAACAGAAGCGGCGATACAGTTCAGCTCGGCAATATCAGCTCTATCCTTGAACGCTTTGAGAGCTTGCAGCCGTTCTACGGTATGTTCATGGACGACACCATAACTGTAAAGCCCTACGGATATACCATTATCAAGGCTAAATTCGTTAAGTAAACCGTATATAAAAAGTTGAGAGTTGAAAGTCAGCGGCATTGTATTCAGCGTGATACTGAGGAAAGAGAAAGCATGATCATAGCAAAAGACCCGAAAGTGATATATCACTTTCGGGTCTGTCTTTTATTTTATCTTGAACTCGAACTTTCCATTTGAGCACTTCTCGTTTGTTTCAACTATTACATATACTGTTCCTTCTTTAAGATCAGTTATCTCGCCTTTTTGGCTGCCGCCTGCGTCAACAGAAAACAATTCCTTTTTGGTTCCGTCAGCATCATAGTACACAGTTGCGCTTCCCTTTCCGAGCTCTCCCGAATATGTCAGCTTTCCGGTACCCTCCTTTACTTTGAGTTCAAACGGTATCACACCGCTGAATGACGAGAACTTCAATGAAGAAGACTTAGGCAGATTTGAGTGTACACACCCAACAGCATTATAACTTGACTTGTACTTGCCGTTGCTGTCACAGCTTGTAAAAGCCATTACACTGATGAGCATTAATACAGTTAAAAATAATGATAGTTTCTTTTTCACGTTTAAAACTTCCTTTCTTAGCAGATCTTATCAGTATTGCGGATCGAACATTATGACATTAATATGTCAATATTCGTTTTTTTTATTATACATCAGCCGCGCATTCTTGTCAATATAAAAATATATATTTCAAAAAATATTTGTCTAACTATCGACATGATATCTTTTTTATCCAAGGTCAAACTGTCCGTGAGTGACGTACAAGCGTATTCACCAAAAACACAGTTGTGAAAGTGTATAAATTCGACTTTCTGTCAATTGATTTCGGACAGAAAAAGGGATATAATAAGTATTGCTATAAAATTATCAATGTAATAAAGGAATGATATATATGAGTAATAAAGTCGTAAAGTTCGGCGGAAGCTCCCTCGCAGACGCTAACCAGTTCAGAAAGGTCGCTGCTATCATCAAGAGCGATGACAAGCGCAGATACGTTGTACCGTCAGCTCCCGGAAAGCGCTTCTCTGACGATATCAAGATAACCGATATGCTCTATAAGTGCTGCGATCTCGCAGGCAGCGGTATGGACTTCACAAAGGATTTCCAGATCATAAAGGACCGCTACAACGGCATCATCTCAGAGTTGGGAATAGATATGTCCCTCGACGCTGAGTTCGATTCTATCGTCAAGGAGCTCAAAGCCCGTCCTGCAAAGGATTTTGCTGCAAGCCGCGGCGAATTCCTCAACGGCAAGGTCCTCGCAAACTACCTCGGCTTCAACTTCGTTGACGCTGCTGACGTTATCATCTTCGATACAAACGGCGTACTCCTCCTCGACGAGACAGTAAAGGCTGTACGTGAGAAGCTCAGCGGTCTCGACAACGCTGTTATCCCGGGATTCTACGGAAGAACTACCGAGGGCTGCATCAAGACCTTCTCAAGAGGCGGCTCAGATGTTACAGGCTCTATCATCGCTAACGCTGTAAAGGCTGACATCTACGAGAACTGGACTGACGTTTCGGGCTTCCTCGTTGCTGACCCAAGAATAGTTGACAAGCCCGACGTTATCGAGGTCATCACTTACCGCGAGCTTCGTGAGCTCGCTTACATGGGCGCTTCTGTTCTCCACGAGGACGCTATTTTCCCTGTACGTTCAGCAGGTATCCCGATAAATATCAGAAATACCAACGCTCCTGAGGACGCAGGTACTATGATCGTGGGCAACGACTTCGATTTCAGCAAGGAAAGTCTTAACCACACTATCACAGGTATCGCAGGCAAGAAGGGCTTCAGCACTATCAATATCGAAAAGGCTATGATGAACAACGAGACAGGCTTCGGTATGAAGGTACTGAAGGTGCTCTATGACAACGGTCTTTCTTTCGAGCATATGCCTTCGGGTATCGACACTATGAGCATCACTGTCAGCACAGAGAAGCTCTCTCCTGTACGCGACAAGGTGCTTGCAGAACTTCGCAAGGCTGTTAATCCCGATCACCTCGAGATCGAGGACGGCATCGCTCTCCTCGCTGTAGTCGGCAGAAGAATGAAGAATACAAGAGGTACTGTTGCACGTATCTTTGCTTCTATGGCTCATGCGCGCATCAACGTAAAGATGATAGATCAGGGTTCGAGCGAGCTCAA
>CACZEJ010000140.1:0-4226 GCA_902780115.1 Ruminococcus flavefaciens
AAGCCTCGGGGAACTTGTCTGCCATTTCCTGTATCTTCATAGGAGTACGAACGCCTGCAACAACGTCCTCACCCTGTGCATTTGTAAGGAACTCACCGAAGAGGCCCTTATCGCCTGTAGCAGGATCACGGGTAAATGCAACACCGGTACCGCAGTCGTCACCCATGTTGCCGAATGCCATTGACTGTACGTTAACAGCAGTACCCCATGAATAAGGAATATCGTTATCACGGCGATATACGTTAGCTCTCGGGTTATCCCAGGAACGGAATACAGCCTTGATAGCCTCCATGAGCTGTACCTTCGGATCTGAGGGGAAGTCGTCGCCGATCTTAGCCTTATATTCAGCTTTGAACTGAGCAGCAAGCTCTTTAAGATCGTCAGCTGTAAGCTCTACGTCCTGCTTAACGCCCTTCTTCTCCTTCATCTCGTCGATGAGCTGCTCGAAGTACTTCTTGCCGACCTCCATAACAACGTCGGAGAACATCTGGATAAATCTTCTGTAGCAGTCCCAAGCCCAGCGGGGATTACCTGACTGAGCTGCGATGACCTCTACTACCTCCTCGTTAAGACCGAGGTTGAGGATAGTATCCATCATGCCGGGCATTGAAGCTCTTGCACCTGAACGAACAGAAACGAGAAGCGGGTTTGTCTTGTCACCGAACTTCTTGCCTGTGATCTCTTCCATCTTTGTGATGTATTCCATGATCTGAGCCTGGATCTCATCATTGATCTTTCTGCCGTCCTCATAATACTGAGTACAAGCCTCTGTAGAAATAGTAAAGCCCTGAGGAACAGGGAGACCGATCTTGGTCATTTCAGCAAGGTTAGCGCCCTTACCGCCGAGAAGCTCACGCATATTAGCGTCGCCCTCGCTAAACAGATACACCCATTTTTTAGCCATTGGAAAAACCTCCTGATAATAAAAGTTCGACTATGTCGCCAATCCCATTATAACATATCTATCAGAAAATTGCTATTGTTTTTTAGAAAAAAAATCTATATTTTTTAAAATTTTTTTCTAAAAAACTATACAAGTATATGAAGCAGGCAGATCTTTCTTTCCGAACGGGAACAAATGCTGAATTTTTTGTGTTTTCCGGCCGTTCTGCGGCTTCACAAAAACAGGCTGCCGGTTTCACAGCAGCCCTTAGTAAAATTCAGATATAACAAAAAGCCGCCTTACTCATAGCCCTTATACCTTCTCAGCGCCTCTGACGCCCAGTTCTGGTTTATATTAAGGAAGCCCCGCTTTTTCTCCACATCCTGAAAGCATTCCTTTACAATAGAAAGAGACCTGTTATACACATCGTACCTTGTAGTATGTATGTACGACCTGTGATTTGCTCCGAGGAAGAACTGGAACGTGATCTGATTCTGAGTCTTGTTTATCTCGGTACAATAGCCTTCATAGACAGTCTGTCCGGTTATCTTTGAAACGACCTCTGCAACAGCAAGCTTTGAAAGCTCGACCGCCATATCGCTGTAGCTGTTCTCGAATATAACGATCTTTTCCTTCATTGCGTTTATGCTATCCACAACGCGCCGCCTGACATCCGCAAGGTCGCTGAACTCATTTTCAAGCTTTTCATCGCAGATCTGACTTCTTGACACCTTCGGTATATAGTACACCATGAATTTCCTGTCAACATCGCTGTAAAGCAGCGGATGGAGCATTTTGGAGTTCATGCCGCACTTCCTGCACTTCCACAAAAAGAAGGTCTCGTCCATGATCCTGTCCCTTACCTCCGGATCCCTTACTGTATTCACGCTGACGGGAATGTTTACTGTACTTCTCGCGCCGCACATCGGGCAGGTAACAATTTTCTCAGCAGTTTCCGCCATTTTCTTCACCTCATAATATTCCTTGATAACGCTCAGACCGAAGCTTCGCCACGCGCAATGTCCAAAGCTCCAAAGCTGCTGATATCAGTATAGCACATTTATCATCATTTGTCATTGGATAATAAAATTTTATCAGGGAAATTGATTTTTATCATGGGACTTTCCGAAAAGCTCCCCACGAAAACCGTGTTTCAGACGATCAATATGATAACAAAAACCTCCCGCCGGCATGACCGACAGGAGGTGATCTATATATTACTTTTCTTTTAGAGACAATTCATCAGATAAGCTCTATAATAGCCATCTCAGCTGCATCGCCGCGGCGCGGACCGAGCTTTGTGATGCGTGTATAGCCGCCATTGCGCTCTGCATACTTGGGAGCGATCTCCTTGAAGAGCTTGGTAACAACGTCCTCCTTGGTGATGAAGGCAAGAGCCAGACGCTTGTTGTGGAGGTTCTCCTCCTTAGCTATGGTGATAAACTTTTCTGTCATTGCACTGACTTCTTTTGCACGGGTAACGGTCGTTTCGATCTTTCCGTTCTCGAGAAGGAAAGTGACCATACCTCTGAGCATTGCAGTTCTATGAGCAGTCTCTCTGCCGAGCTTTCTTGTTCCTGGCATAGATATTCACTCCTTTACCTTTGGTTAGTTTGAGGATCAATCCTCGTCAGTTTGAAGCTGAAAACCGAGGGAGTTGAGCTTCTCAACGACCTCTTCCAGCGATTTGCGGCCAAGGTTGCGTACCTTCATCATATCATCCTCAGACTTGTTGATGAGGTCTTCGACCGTGTTGATGCCTGCACGCTTTAAGCAGTTAAATGAGCGAACTGAAAGATCCAGCTCCTCAATAGTCATTTCAAGCACCTTTTCCTTGCCCTGAACGTTCTTCTCGATCATGATCTCAGTGTTTGTGCCCTTATCCGAAAGGTTCACAAACAGATTGAGGTGCTCTGTAAGTACCTTGGCTGCCAGCGATACAGCTTCCTGCGCATTGATAACGCCGTTTGTCCATACATCGAGGGTAAGCTTGTCGTAGTCAGTAATCTGACCTACACGGGTATTGTCTACCATATAGTTTACCTTGAGTACGGGCGTATATATCGAATCTATCGGCAAAATACCGATGATGCTTGCATTTCCGGCCATTTCAGCCTTGTTTTTGTCAGCTGAAACATAGCCTCTGCCCTTGTTGAGCGTGATCTCCATGTAGAGCTTTGCACCTTCGCCGAGAGTTGCTATGTGCATTTCGGGATTAAGTATCTCTACCTCTGCATCGCTCTTGATCGACTCGGCAGTGACGATGCAAGGACCTTCCGCGTTGATCTCCACTGTTTTGGGACCGTTTGTGTGAAGCTTTGCAATAAGTCCCTTCATGTTGAGGACGATCGCAGTAACGTCTTCCTTTACTCCCGGGATAGTTGAAAACTCATGCAGGACTCCGTCGATCTTTATCGAGGTAACTGCCACACCCTCAAGTGAAGAAAGCAGCACTCTGCGGAGGCTGTTTCCAAGCGTGTTGCCAAATCCACGCTCGAGGGGTTCTACAACAAATCTGCCAAATCTTCCGTCATCGGATAATTCAGTAGTTTCTATCTTTGGCTTTTGGATCTCAATCATCAGCTAACCTCCTTGACATTAGGCGGCGCAAGGCCGCCATGATGTGTGTAACCAGCAAAAATCGGACGGATTACTTGGAGTACAACTCAACGATAAGATGAGGAGCAACTTCATAGTCAATATCCTCGATCGTGGGCATACGAACGATCTTGGCGGAGAACTGCTCTTTATTCATTTCGAGCCACAGGGGAGAAACTCTGCCGCCTGTCTGCTCTGCTATATCCTTGAACTTTGCACTGCTCTTGCTCTTATCTCTGAGAGTGATAACATCGCCTACCTTAACTCTGTAGGAGGGGATATCTACTCTTCTGCCATTTACGAGGAAATGACCGTGTGTAGCGATCTGGCGGGCGTCTCTTCTTGTGAGAGCATAGCCCATTCTGTAGATAACGCTGTCAAGTCTTGACTCAAGAACTGTGATAAGGTTGTTACCTGCCTGACCCTCCATCTTTGAAGCGATCTCAAAGTAGTGATGGAAAGGCTTCTCAAGTACGCCGTAGATGAACTTGAGCTTCTGCTTCTCCTTGAGCTGTACTCCGTATTCGGAGACCTTTCTTCTGGAGTTAGCGTTGGGGTTCCTGTTGGATGACTTATTGATGCCGACTACTGCGGGGCTGATGCCCAGATATCTGCATCTCTTAAGGATCGGGTCTTTATTTACTGCCATGTCTGTGCACCTCCACTATTTTATACACGTCTTCTCTTCGGAGGACGGCAACCATTGTGCGGGATGGGTGTTACGTCCTTGATCATGCTGACCTCA
>CACZEJ010000140.1:4251-8816 GCA_902780115.1 Ruminococcus flavefaciens
CCTTTACATAGACCTCAACGCTCTTCATACCGTGCTCCATAGCAGCCCTTGCTGCTGTCTCGGCAGCGGACTGTGCAGCAAACGGAGTGGACTTTCTTGAGCCTCTGAAGCCGAGCTCGCCGGCGCTTGCCCAAGAGATCGCATTGCCGTAAACGTCTGAAATCGTTACGATCGTATTGTTGAATGTTGACTGAATATGAGCAGCGCCCTTTTCAATATTCTTGCGCTCACGACGTCTGCGGATAGTAGTCTTTTTTGCGCTTTTCTGAACTGCCATCAGTTAATTCCTCCCCTGATTATTTCTTCTTATTAGCCATTGTCTTTCTGGGGCCTTTTCTTGTACGAGCGTTTGTCTTTGAACGCTGACCTCTTACAGGAAGACCTTTGCGGTGACGAACGCCTCTGTAGCAGCCGATCTCGATAAGTCTCTTGATATCGAAAGCTACATCACGTCTGAGATCACCCTCAACGCGGCAGTTGTGGTCGATGTATTCTCTGAGCTTAGAGATATCGTCCTCGGTAAGATCTCTTACACGAGTATCGGGGTTGATACCTGTTGCTGCAAGAATATCGTTGGATGTCTTACGGCCGATGCCGTAAATATAAGTCAAGCCGATCTCGACTCTTTTATCTCTGGGTAAATCTACACCTGAAATACGTGCCATTCTTTGCACCTCCGTTTATGTTACGGCGTCATTAGCCCTGACGCTGCTTGTGCTTGGGGTTCTCACAGATAACCATGATCTTGCCCTTGCGCTTTATAACCTTACATTTTTCGCAGATTTTCTTTACTGAAGGTCTGACTTTCATCGTGGTATCATTCCTTTCATTAAAAGCCATTATAGCCTTGCTTATTTATTACTTGCTGCGCCATGTTATACGACCCTTGGTAAGATCGTAGGGTGACATTTCCACTGTCACCTTGTCACCGGGAAGTATGCGGATAAAGTTCATCCTGAGCTTACCCGAAATATGAGCAAGTATAACATGACCGTTCTGGAGCTCTACCTTGAACTGTGCATTGGGAAGAGCCTCTTTAACTACGCCTTCTACCTCAATTACATCCTGCTTTGACAATTTACATGACCTCCTTAGGAAGAGCGATCCTGTCCGTGAACTCAGACAGAGCTTTGCGAATTTCGCTGTCAGATACTGAAGCCGTGCCTCTGAGCACCGTTCTTGTAGGCGCCAGGTGGATCGGGTTCTTGGCCTTGGGTGCATCAAGTGTACGCCTGCAGCCGTCGGTGACAAGCACCAGAGCGCCGCTTGACCCGCAAACCATATAGAACCTGCCCTTATCGCGGCCTTTTTTGGATCTGACGACCATACCTGTTTCGAACTGCATATTCCACCTCAGTCCGGCAATGTGAGAATTACAGGTCCGCCCGATGTTATCGCTACCGTATGCTCAAAGTGAGCCGAGAGCTTCCCGTCGGCGGTTACCGTTGTCCATTTGTCTGATAGCACCCGTACCCTGTGTGTACCTTGGTTTACCATTGGCTCAATGGCTATCACCATGCCCGGCATCAGGCGCACACCTCGTCCGGGAGTGCCGTAATTGGGTACGCTTGGATCTTCATGCAGCTTCGCACCTACTCCGTGGCCGACAAAATCTCTTACCACCGAGTAACTGCGTGCCTCGACATACTTCTGGACCGCATGACCTATATCACCGATCCTGTTTCCGGCAGTTGCCGCCCTGATACCCTCAAAGAGAGCCTCTCTTGTGGCGTCCATCAGAGCCTGAGCTTCGGCAGACACATCACCGCAGGCGAAGGTCCATGCGTTGTCGCCGTGGAAGCCTTTATAGTAAGCGCCTACGTCTATGCTTACGATATCGCCGTTTTTCAGGATCTTGTCACTGCCCGGTATGCCGTGGATGACTACATCATTTACTGAAATACAAGCGCTTGCGGGGAACCCGCCGTAGCCGAGAAAAGAAGGGGTCGCCCCCTGCTTTTCAATACAGCTGCGGACAATGCTGTCAAGCTCCTTTGTGGATACTCCGGGCTCAACAGCCTTCCCTGCTTCACGCAATGCTCTCTGAGAAATTCTGCCCGCCTCACGCATAACTGCGATATCACGGACGGTTTTCAGGATCACCATAGATCAAGCCTCGATAGCCTTCAGAATAAGTTCTGTTGTAGACTCTATTGTTGCCTGTCCTTCCACTATTGAGAGCTTGCCCTGCTTCTCATAATAATCCTTGAGAGGCTCGGTCTCCTTATGATAAACCTCAAGACGAGCATTAACTGTATCCGGATGGTCATCCTTACGCTGAACAAGGGTGCCTGCGCACTTATCGCAAACGCCTTCTACCGCAGGCTTCTTATACTCCATGTGGTAGCTTGCGCCGCACTTCTCGCAGACACGGCGTCCGGACATTCTCTTTACGATAGCCTCGTCCTTGACCTCGATATCAATTACCTTGTCAATAACGATGCCCATTTTGTCCAGAGCCTCAGCCTGAGGAATGGTTCTGGGGAAACCGTCAAGAATGAAGCCCTTCTGGCAGTCATCTTTAGCAAGTCTTTCCTTGATGATGCCGATAACGACCTCATCCGGAACAAGCTGTCCGGCTTCCATATAGCTCTTAGCCTTAAGACCCATCTCAGTGCCGGTCTTCAGCGCCTCACGAATAATGTTTCCTGTAGAGATCGTCGGGATATTAAGACGATCACAAATAACCTCTGCCTGTGTGCCTTTTCCTGCGCCGGGAGCGCCAAGTAAGATAATATTCATATTAATACTCCTTTCGGTCAGTAGATTAATCAAGGAATCCCTTATAATTTCTCATCATCATCTGGGATTCGATCTGCTTCATCGTATCAAGCGCAACACCTACAAGGATGATGACGGATGTACCGCCCATCATAAGGCCTCTCATGTTTGTTACGTTTGAATAGATGAGAGGAACGATAGCGATAAACGCTAAGAAGAGTGCGCCAATAAGTGTGATTTTTGAAAGGATCTTTGCAATATAGTCCGTGGTGGGCTTGCCCGGACGGATTCCCTTTATCGTACCGTTGTTCTGACGGAGGTTGTTGGACATTTCTATCGGGTTGTACTGGATAGTAACATAGAAATATGCAAAACCGATGATAAGGAGGAAGTAAAGGCCGATGTATATCCAGCCGCCCATTGTGAAGGCCTTGAAGAAGCCCTTCCAGAAGTCGCTCGTTACGTTTTCCTCACCGATAAAGAGGAGGATCGTTGACGGGATAGACAGAATGGAGCTTGCGAAGATGATCGGCATTACGCCCGAAAGACCTACTTTAATAGGCAGATATGTGCTCTGACCGCCATACATTTTACGTCCGACAACACGCTTTGCATACTGTACGGGAATGCGGCGTTCAGCGTCATTCATAAATACGATCACCCATATAATGACAAGGAAGAGAATTACAAAGACTATCGGATAGATGATCTTTGCAGTGTCACCCTCAAGACCGGCCTTGAATGTTTCCCAAAGTGTTCTGAAGGTAACAGGGATCCTTGCGATAATACCAACGAAGAGCAGAATGGAGATACCATTGCCTACTCCGTTCTGGTTTATCTGCTCACCGAGCCACATCATGAGTGCCGTACCTGCTGTGAACGCAAGGATGATAACGATTGCTGTAAACACACCCTCGAAGCTCCAGCCCTGATATTCAACAATGTTAGATCTGAGCAGCCAGATGTAATAAGCCGTACCTTGTATGATACCCAAAAGAACGGTAACATATCTCGTTATCGTTGCGATCTTCTTTCTGCCCTCGACACCCTCTTTGGTAAGACGCTCAAGGGGCGGTATTGCAACAGAGAGAAGCTGCATGATAATTGAAGAGTTGATGTACGGGGTAACTGACATTGCGAACAGTGTTGCGTTTGAGAACGCGCCGCCGGAGAACAGGTCGAAATATGCAAGCATACTCTCGCCGCCCGAAAGACCGGCAGTAAGTGATTTAAGTGCATGAACGTCAAGGAACGGTACAGGAATGACCGAACCTATCCTGAAAATGAATACTATAAAAAGTGTAAAGAGCATCTTCTTGCGAAGATCGGGAAGCTTCCAGGCATTTGCGATAGTTTTAAACAAATCAAACCACCTCAGCCTTTCCTCCCGCAGCTTCTATTTTCTGCTTTGCTGACTCTGAAAAGGCTGCAACCTTAACTGTGAGCTTCTTTGTAAGTGTACCGTTTCCCAGCACCTTGATGCCATCGCAGGCATTCTTTACAATACCCTTCTCGATGAGTGCCTGAGCTGTTACCTCAGCGCCGTCCTCAAAGGCATTCAAAGCGGAAACATTGATAGCTACAATAGTTTTAGCGAAGATGTTGTTGAAGCCCCTCTTAGGAACACGTCTCTGAAGAGGCATCTGACCGCCTTCAAAGCCGGGACGTATGCTGCCGCCTGAACGTGCCTTCTGACCTTTGTGACCCTTGCCGGCAGTCTTGCCCCAGCCTGAGCCGTGGCCTCTGCCTATCCTCTTGGATGACTTTTTTGCACCCTCAGCAGGTGAAAGTTCGTGCAAATTCATTATTATCGCACCTCCTTGCTTTATGCTTCTGTGACCTCT
>CACZEJ010000141.1 GCA_902780115.1 Ruminococcus flavefaciens
TAGTATTA
The DNA here is from genome assembly GCA_902780115.1 of Ruminococcus flavefaciens. Lineage (GTDB taxonomy): Bacteria > Bacillota > Clostridia > Oscillospirales > Ruminococcaceae > Ruminococcus > Ruminococcus flavefaciens_Y. The sequence continues at coordinate 9 of CACZEJ010000141.1, forward strand.
CATATACGGAAGGAGCATTGTCATGGCATTGGCTGATAGCTAAAGGCTAACGGCTAAAGGCTGAGGAGCGTATGCACCACGAGATATACCTGTCCGACCCACGCAAAACAGCTCCCGAAAAGCTTAAAACAGTCATACGGCACCCTGTCAGGAAACGTACCTGACATGAGAAAGCATAAAAAGTCGGGAAAACAATGCCGTTGTATGGTAGAATAAGATCACACCAAGAGGAGGAATGACTATGAACTGGGCTGAGGGCATACAGAACGCTATCGACTATATCGAGGAGAATATCACCGAGGAACTGAGATACGATGATATCGCTGCGCGCGCGGCTTGTTCGGGGTTCTATTTTCAGCGTATCTTCGGAGCGCTCTGCGGTATGACTCTCGGGGAATATATCCGATGCAGGCGGCTGTCGCTTGCAGGCTGCGAACTTGCGTCGTCAGGGAAAAAGGTCATAGATACAGCAATGAAGTACGGCTACAATTCGCCTGACAGCTTCACCCGTGCCTTTACGGCATTTCACGGTGTCACGCCGTCTGAGGCAAGGCAGAAAAAAGCAGTGCTCAGGTCGTTTTCTCCTCTCAGGGTACAGCTTATTCTGAAAGGCGGTAATACTATGGATTACAAGATCATCGAAAAGGAAGCATTCACGGTTCTGGAAAAGGTTGAGCAGCATACGGTAGCGTATAAGCAGAACCTTAACACTATCCCCGAATTCTGGGGCAGGGCACACAAGGAAGGCATCATTGAGACATTGCTGAAAAACGCATCAGACAACAGCTTTGTTTTCGGTATATGCTACGGCAGCGGTCATAAAGATGTGGAGCATTTCGATTACAGCATCGCAGTGAAATGCGCTCCCGATACAGCCGCACCCGAGGGCTATCGCGTGAACACTATCCCTGCAAGGAAATGGGTGGTATCCGAGTGTACGGGTCCCATGCCCGATGCTATACAGCAGCTCTGGCACGAGATATGTTCGGAGTTCTTCCCCACATCAGGCTATAAACCGACATATGAATTCGATATCGAAGCTTACCCCGCAGGAGATATGACTTCAGCGGATTACAAGAGTCAGATATGGATACCTATTGAGAAATAAAAATGCGCATTACTGTTAAAAGAATGATGAGCAGCGCCTTGAAGAAGGCGCTGCTTTTTGTGTTTTTTTGACAAAAATGTGTAACGGCAGGAAAAATACTTGACATATTACAGCAGATGTGCTAAACTAATGATGTCGCGACAGAAACACTATGAGGAGAATTATTATAATGAAATTCACTATTAAATCAAAAAAGATCATATCATCTGTTATGGCATTAACTATGTTGACAGCTGCTACAGCTGCTGCTGACACAAGCTTTGTCAAGAATATTATCCCTACAAATACAATTACTGCTGATGCTGCTGTTTCAGGCGATTGGTATTACGAAGCTATCGACAGCGTTAGATGCAAGGTAACAGGCTATAAGGGTTCAAGCACAACTGTACATATCCCTGAGTCTATTGCAAACCACACTGTTGTCGCTATCGGCAGAAACACAAGAAACGGACAGAATATCGGCGCATTCGAGAACAATAACACTCTCAAGAACGTATATATCCCAAGAGGTATCGGTGAGATTCCTGCTGACTCATTCAGAAACTGCTGCTCACTCAAGACAGTAGTTGTTCCTGAGGCTCTTAACCGCATCGGTGAGTGCGCTTTTGAGAACTGCACAAACCTTGAGTCTGTAACAGGCTTCACAAACATCCACTACATTGATATGGGTGCTTTCAGAAACACAGGTCTCAAGTCATTCACTAACTTTGCAAATTTTGCTACAGGAGATCACTTCATCGGTATCCAGGCATTCCAGTACTGCCACAGCCTTTCTACAGTAAAGCTCTACGGCGACTGGTCTATCTCACGTGAGGCATTTGACGGCTGCACAAGCCTGTACAATCTTGAATATTCCAACATGACAACTATTGACAGTGCTTTCGGTACAGGTGCATTCAAGGGTGCATCAAACCTTACATACCTCAACGGTGCACAGATCTTTGCTTATAAGGCTGGACAGAAGTACATTTTCCAGAAGTACAGATCAGTTGTAGGCAGATATGCTTGGAAGCTCCGTGAAGACAATGTAAAGCTCTACATGGACTATTTAAACGGCTGATCATCGGCATACGATAAATAAATCATCAACGCACTTCGCATATGCGGAGTGCGTTTTTCTAATATCTCTGTGCAGTTCCTACATTTTGCACGAGAAATTTTTGTGCAGTCATACAAAGATGAAGAATAGCTCTTGACCCTTACGCAGCGTCATGGTCTATACTGATATCACACGAGAGGAGGGTCATATATGATGACAGTAAAACAGGTCAGTGAACTTACGGGAGTGAGTATACGCACTCTCAGATATTACGACAGCATAGGACTTCTGAAGCCTTCGGAGCATACCGATGCAGGCTACAGGCTGTATGACGATACAGACCTTGAAAGGCTTCAGCAGATAATGCTTTTTCGGGAACTTGAATTCCCGCTGAAAGACATTGTCGGTATCATAAACAGTCCTGACTTTGACAGAGAAAAGGCGCTGGCTCAGCAGATAGAGCTGCTTGAACTGAAAAGGCAGCACCTTGATGATCTTATCACCTTCGCTCGGGGAATAAAACTTTTAGGAGTGAATTACATTATGAATAAGAGCAGAAATGATTTTTCAGTATTTGACAAGAGCAAGCTTGAAGACTATACCAGACGCGCAAAGGAACAGTGGGAAAACACTTCTGAGTATAAAGAGTATGTCGATAAAGCGAGCAGACGAACAGAGAAAGAAGATGAGCGGCTTGCACAACTTACAATGGAGCTTTTTACACAGTTCGGCGCGATGCGCGACCGTGACCCGTCAGACGGCGAGGTACAGGAGCAGGTGAAGAGATTGCAGGAATTCTTCTGTGAGAACTTCTACAACTGCACCAACGAGATACTGAGCGGACTTGGCAAGATGTATGCAGGCGGCGGAGAGTTCACGGAGAGTATCGACAATGCAGGCGGAGCAGGAACTGCGGAGTTCGTAAGCAAAGCTATAGAGTATTACTGCGGCAATTTTGAGCCGTGAGCCGTTAGTTTAGGGGCGCACATTGTGCGCCCCTCAGCTTGTCGAAAAAGTCGATTTCAACTAATAACGGGATTCCAAAGGGACGTGTTCCTTTGGCAGAGTCCAGAGGCAGCGCCTTTGGTAGGGTGTGGGGCAAAGCCCCACAAATAGCCTCAAAGCGCCTCGCAAAGGGTGAATTAAAAATCATTATATGTATCGTGTACGGCAGGGGCTGACGGCTAAAATTGTATGACATATCGCGTCATAGTTTATTAACTTTTACTGCATTATTTTACATATCAGCATCGAATGTGCACAAAAAAGTAGGAAAAAGATACAATTAATCATTGCAAAAGTGTGAATAGAACGTTATAATATAATGGATAAGGATATTATGTCCTGAGATCGTGAAATAAAAATACAGGGGGAATCTTAATGAAAACAGGATTCAAAAAAATCGCTGCGGCAGCTGCCTCTCTCACAGTTGCCCTCACATCGAACCTCACCGCAGGCATGGATCTGACGGCTGATGCAGCCTACGGAAACGGCGGCAACGGCTCGGCGATCATGGAGTACCTTGACCGCGGCGTTTACGCTATCAAGTCGGGCGACGGTATGTTCGTAAGCTGGCGCTTCAATGCCAATGATGACGACAATGCGGAATTTCAGCTATTCCGCGACGATAAGCTGATCTACACCAGTAAGGCGGGAGAAGCCACCAATTACTGGGACGCGCAGGGCAATTCAAGCTCAAAGTACCGCGTTGACACTATCGTGAACGGCAATGTTGTAGGCTCTGAGGACTGCCGCTTCACATCGGGTACTAACTACTTTGATATACCCCTTGATGTACCGAAGGGCGGCAGCATCAACGGTGTCTCTTACACATACTCTCCTAACGACTGCTGCGTAGGCGACGTTGACGGCGACGGACAGTATGAGATATTCGTAAAGTGGGATCCTTCCAACTCGCAGGATAACTCCAAGGCAGGCGCGGAGTACTTCACGGGAAATGTCTATATAGACTGCTATACCCTTTACGGCAAGAAGCTCTGGCGTATCGACTTAGGCAGAAATATCCGTGCAGGACAGCACTATACACAAATGGCAGTTGCGGACTTCGACTGCGACGGCAAGGCAGAGCTTGTTACAAAGACCTGTGACGGTACAGTTGACGGCAAGGGAAAAGTTATAGGCAACGCGAATGCAAACTACGTTAACAGTGCAGGAACTATCCTCACAGGTCCCGAGTATATGACTCTCTTTGAGGGCGCAACTGGTGCGGCACTTGATACTATTGAATTCCCTGTTCTCAGAGGAGATGCAACAAGTTCAAATGCCAAGAAGACATGGGGCGACAATTACGGAAACCGCTGCGAGCGCTACAACTGTGCTATCGCTTATCTTGACGGTGTTCACCCCTCTGTTGTATACGGCAGAGGCTACTATACAAGGCTCACTCTTTCGGCAGTAGACGTTAAGGACGGAAAACTTGTCAAGAAGTGGGTATATGACACAGGTTTCAACACAAATGACCCAGGTTACGGCAACGGCAACCACAACGTAATGGTTGCGGACTTTGACAACGACGGCAGACAGGAGGTCTGCATGGGTGCTTGCTGTATCGACGACAACGGAAAGCTTCTCTGGTCTACCAATCTGAAGCACGGCGACGCTATGCACGTTGGCGACCTTGATCCAAACCGTGAAGGTATAGAGGTCTTCATCTGCCACGAGGACGGAAAATACGGTATCTCACTTGTTGACGGCAAGAACGGAAGCATCATCTGGCACTACGACGGCGACAAAGATACAGGACGCTGCTGTGCTGACAATATCGTTGCAGGAAACAGCGGTGCTGAGTTCTGGGGTTCAAGACCTGCCAATGCAGTATTTGATGTGTCAGGCAAACAGATAGGCAACAAGTGGCCTGCCACAAACTTCCTTATCTACTGGGATGGCGACTTAGAGCGTGAGCTCCTTGATAATATCACCATTACAGACGGTGCGGCAATAAACAACTATCCTGTAATATTTACAGCTACAGGCTGTGCTTCAAATAACGGTACTAAGGCAGTTCCTTGTCTTACAGCCGACCTCTTCGGCGACTGGCGCGAGGAGCTTATACTCAGAACCGAGGACAACACCAAGCTCCGCGTATGGTGTACAAATACCGAGACACAGTACCGCATAACCACACTCATGCACGATATGCAGTACCGTATGCAGTGCGGCTGCCAGCAGTCCTCATACAATCAGCCTCCGCACCCAAGCTTCTATCTCGGCACAGAGGCGCAGCTGCCTGCAAGACCTAATGTTAAGCTGAACAATACACCTCCCGAGCCTGTGAACGGCAAACTGGTCAAGAACTTCCTTGTTAAGGACAGTGCAAATTCAGGCGCATGGAGCCTCAAAGAGTCCAATACTGTCGGCGGAGCTATCTACGGCGACAGAGACTTCACCTACACAGAGCTTGCATCTGAGCTTCAGAACTGTGAGTACATCATGACTGCCTGCAACTCAAAGAATACCGACGCAGATCTTGCGGAGTTCACAACAGCTGACAAGGCTGAAGTATACGTGCTTGTTGACACAAGAGAAGAAGCAGCAGGACTTGTTCCGTCATGGCTCAGCGGCTATACAAGGACCGAGCTTACGGCTAAGTCAAGCAACGGCGTTGATTTTGTGGCATACAAGAAGGAATTCGAGGCAGGACAGAAGGTAGTTCTCGGCACAAACGGAATGACAGGAAATGTTATCAACTACACAGTATTCCTGAAAGCTCCCGAGGTGGTAACGACTACGACAACAACTACCACCACCACAACAACTACGACTACGACAACAACAACAACTACTACTACTTCAACGACCACGACTGCAACTGTTACCACTGTTCCGAGTGAGCCTACAGTAACTTTGTGGGGCGACGCAAACTGCGACGGCGGAGTTGACATGGCAGACGTTGTTATTATCATGCAGAGTCTTGCAAATCCTGACAAGTACGGACTTAACGGAACAGACGAGAACCGCATCAAGGCACAGGGAACATACAATGCAGATGTTGATACCGATCTCAAGGGTGTCACTGCAAACGATGCCCTTCGCATACAGGAGTTCCTCCTCGGCAAAGTAAGCAGTCTTGATCCGAATGCAGGCTGATCTCACTTGAAAAATGCATATAAAATGATACGAGCCCGTGGGAGCAATATAAGCTCTCACGGGCTTTTTCTGTTTGCGCGGAGTGTTTTGTTAATAAAACGAAAACTTTTAATTATCCATTGACAAAACAATGCAAAACTGGTATGATAAATTATAAGTTGTTGGATCCGTAAGTTAAATAGAAATTACGGAGATGGGAAGCCGCTTTGAGAGCGGCATTGATATGATGTATTTCAAAATAAAAGAGGTGATTAAATAATGGAGATCGCAAGGAATGATATCGACGGCGGAAAAGCCTTCGATTGGGGAAGAACATCGGCTGTTTATGCGAAATACCGCGACATCTATCCGCGGGAGATGTATGAACAGCTCATTAAGCTCGGTATCGGCGTGAAGGGTCAGAGGATACTCGACCTTGGTACGGGCACAGGTGTTATCCCGCGGAATATGTACAGGTACGGAGCTGAATGGACAGGTGTTGATATCTCGGAAAAACAGATCGCACAGGCAAGGCTCCTTGCCAAAAACAAAAACATGGATATAAGGTTTCTTATTTCGCCTGTGGAGGACATTGATATGTCACAGGGCGGATTTGATGTAATTACTGCCTGCCAGTGTTTCTGGTATTTTGACCACAATAAGCTTGTACCAAAGCTGCACGATATGCTGAAAGACGACGGAAAACTTGCTGTGATACAAATGGGCTGGCTGCCTGACGAGGACAGGATAGCAGGGCTCAGTGAGAAGCTTGTGCTTGAATACAGTCCTGAATGGACAGGAGCAGGCTGGACACGTCAGCCGGTGTATATATCCGATGAGGTGCTTGAATATTTTGACATTGAAGAGCGTGTTGGCTTTGATATAAAACTGCCGTTTACAAGAGAGAGCTGGAACGGCAGAATGAAGTCGTGCAGAGGTATCGGAGCATCACTGTCTGATTCGGAGATTGCTGCATGGGAACGTGAGCATCGGGCTCTGCTTGTACTTACAGCTCCCGAGGAGTTTGAGATACTGCATTATGTTGCAATAGCTGTACTAAAAAAGAAGTAAGCCCAAAACGGTCCGCGGGGACCGTTTGCTTTTACGGGAGGGAGAAGATACCGATGAATATCCGCAAGATAGATGCAGAAGAGTTTGAAACGGTAAAAAGCATCACTCATTGCACAATAAAAGAAATATATCCGCACTACTACCCGAAAGGAGCAGTCGATTTCTTCCTGAAGCATCACTCTGACGAGAATATACTGCGTGATATAAACAGCGGCAGCGTTCACGTTGTCGATGATC
>CACZEJ010000142.1 GCA_902780115.1 Ruminococcus flavefaciens
CGGCGAGAGTATCATCGGCAGAGCAAGAAAAGCGGGAAAGATAAGCCTTCACTGCCGACAGATACGGGAATATACTCAGGACAAGCACCGCCGTGTTGACGATACTCCCTACGGCGGCGGCATGGGCATGGTCATGCAGTGCGAGCCTATCTACAACTGCTACAAGGCAGTATGTGAGGAGCTCGGCGCAAAACCACATACTATTTATATGTCACCGAAGGGAAGCGTCTTCAACCAGCAGAAAGCGATAGAGCTCTCAAAACTGGACAATATCCTTATCCTCTGCGGCCACTATGAGGGCGTTGACCAGCGCGTGATCGACAAGATAGTCGATGAGGAGATATCTATCGGCGATTATGTTCTCACAGGCGGCGAACTGCCTGCCATGGTGGTCGCCGATACAGTAGCCCGTATGTGCGACGGAGTTCTCTCCGACGAGGTATGCTTTACCGACGAGAGCATTTACAGCGGTCTTTTGGAATACCCGCAGTACACACGCCCCGAAATATGGGAAGGTGAAGCCGTTCCGCCTGTCCTGCTCACAGGTCATCACAAAAATATTGAAAACTGGCGGCACGAACAGAGCCTGAAGATAACTGCCGAACGCCGTCCCGACCTTCTTGAAAAATACAAAAACGACATAAAATGACATCTTTTTTTCATAGCAATTTTTGATTGTTCCACAGCTGTTCCACACATTAACTGCAAGTATATACGAAAATGCTTTTTCCGTTTAGAAGAAATAGCTATAATATTGCGTTGAACAATGTGCAACTTCAACAATTACTCTCAACATTCTTTTGTAGTGATAATAAACAAGCAAGTTGATAGAATTTCATTCACATTTAACCTAAATGTAGAATTTAATGAAATACGGCTCTTTAAACGCAAAAATCCGTTGACTATTATGAGAAATGTATGTATAATAAAATCAGCAAGTAAAACAATTGCAAACATCAACACAGTCCGTTATAGAGAGGGGCTGTAACTACAGAGAATAGGAGAGTTGTTTATGTTTGTTAGAGAAGTAATGGTTAAGAATCAGGTTGGACTTCACGCTAGACCAGCAACCTTCTTTATTCAGAAGGCAAATGAATTCAAGTCATCAATCTGGATCGAAAAAGAAGAACGCAGAGTAAACGCTAAGAGCTTACTCGGTATCCTTTCACTTGGTATCGTAGGCGGTACAAATGTAAAGGTTATCGCTGACGGCACTGATGAAAAGGCTGCTGTTGATGCACTTATCGAACTCGTTGACAGCGGATTCAGCGAAGAGAACAGATAATTTTTAACAATACTTGGGCGTTACCATCGTAACGCCCGCTTTTATTGTCTGAGGTACTATCCCATCTCATCATACATAGTCTCCGCAAATATGCCATATCCCTGAGCAGGATCGGCTACGAATACATGAGTGACTGCTCCGATAAGCTTACCGTTTTGAATTATCGGACTGCCGCTCATGCCCTGCACTATTCCGCCGACAGCTTCTATAAGCCGCTCATCGGTTATGCGTATGACCATGTTTTTCGACGTTCCTGCGCTGCTGTAATCAACGCTGACTACCTCCGCAGCATATTTCTCGGGTCTTTCTCCCGATATCGTGGTTATCACTTCGGCAGGTCCGACTTCGATCTCCTGACGAAATGCCATTCTGTATTCTTCACATTCCTCAGAAAGCTCCGCCGCCGCTTCCGCCGAGAGACTGCCGTATATACCGCTGGTCTTGTTGCGCGAAAGACTGCCGAAGCTCTCTCCTGCCGAAAAGCTTCCCCGCAGCTCACCGGGTATGCCCCGTGCGCCGCGCTTTACATCAGTTATTTCAACAGGTACAGCTTCTCCGCTGTGAACAGGAACTATGCCGCCTGTGTCGGAATCGCATATGGGGTGCCCAAGTCCGACAAAGCTGCCGCTTTCCTTATCGAAGAATGTCATGGTGCCGATGCCCGCAATGCTGTCACGCACCCACATTCCCCCCTTCCAGCCGCCGCTCCTGCGCGAAAGGACAGGCTGAAGGAGCGCCGAAAATACATCTCCGTCACGTTCAACAGACAGCTCCACCGTCTTTCCTCCCGAGGAGGATATCAGCCCCTGAAGCTGATCGTTCGAGGTGAGAGCCTCTCCGTCTGCAAGACGAATGATATCGCCCCTGCGGATACCTGCCTTCTCGGCAGGACATACAACAGCACCGCTTTCACATTCCACATCGCCAAGCCCCGTCACCATAACGCCTTCCATAAGGAGCTTTATACCGAAGGGTATACCTCCAACGGCGTAAACAGGAGCTTCCGCCCTGTGAATCTCAACATTTTTAACGGGAATAACTCCGAACAGCGAGAAGGTCACCTGCTCTGCTGCGATACCTCTGCCAAGTGCAGGTATTGCATCACCGCGTGAACAGGTACATTTCAGTTCGGGAAATCCCGCTATTTTTATTTCATCGGTCTGTTCCGCATTGATAACTGACGGCAGTCTCGACGAGTAATATCCCGCCGTGCCGTATAAACCAACAAAAGCAGCAGATAATAACGCCGCAGCTGTTTTTATTATTTTTCTTTTCAAATGCATTTTTATTTCCTTTCGTGTTCCCGAGGGAACATTTTTATTATGCTTCGGCTATAAATGTTTATAACTGATAATCACTGACAGCCGAAAACTTCATACGGAGTAAAAAAATGAGAAAAAATAATGTAAGTTCTTTCCATAAAAAAAGCTCGCCGATCATGAAAGCCGCAAAGCTCGTGATGATACTGCTCAGTCTTTATTTCTCCTGCGCAATGCCCCTGCTCACAGGTGCAGGGCTTGTGTACAACCGCGAAAGCTACGGCGGCAGCATAGCTTCAGCAGGCATTCTCATGATGGTATCGGCTCTCCTCATGACATCGGGAGCTTTTCTGTGCCTTTCCCGAAGAAAGCTGCTCAATAAAGTCTCAGTCTCGATGTCGGCGAGCGGACTTGCCCTGTGTATGTTCATGCTGAAACGCCTGACCGCTCACGCCGACGCAAGCGGCTGGACGGACAAATATACCCTCGAACCCATAAGCAGTATGTACAGCTCACGTATACTGCCGTGTATCGCTCCTGTAGCCATTGCCGTTGCGATAGCTGTGGTGCAGATCTTATCGTGTGACGATTGAGTCAGCTGTATTTCTGCGGGCGCACACTGTGCGCCCCTACAATTCCACTCAATGGTCGTCCATACAGTTTGGTTCATGTTACATTTTGCGTATTGTACCGTGAGCGAGTACGTTTAACGATCACATAAAAAGTGAGCGCGTGGAACAAGCGACAACGTGGTTAGGGTGCAGCGTCACGCTGCAATAATTATAGCTCAGGACGGACGGGAAACCCGTCTTTTTTTGTCATGCAGCAAAAAAATTTACAACTCAAAACGCCTTTTTGCGACTTTTAATACTTTTTAACTTGCATTATCGTTTTTTTTGTGCTACAATGTTATCAATATTACCGAAAGGAAAGGTATGTCATGAACGTCAGATCCGAATTGCTTGCAACTCTCGCCGCCGCAGAAGGCAGCTATATATCGGGAGCTGCTCTTGCGGATAAGCTTGGTGTCAGCCGTAACGCCGTTTGGAAAGCTGTACGCGCTCTGGAAGCCGACGGTTTCTCCATAACATCAGTTACGTCAAAAGGCTACAAACTCAACGAAGATAACAATAAGCTTTCGGCAGCTCTTATTCTGCCGCTGCTCAAAACCAAAGAACTCGGACGCACTCTAACTGTTTACGACACCGTAGAATCCACCAACAATATCACAAAGGAGCTCGATTCCAACTCCGCCCCCAACGGTACTACCACCGTTGCCGATCAGCAGACCGCAGGCAGGGGCAGGATCGGCAGGAGCTTCGTTTCGCCGCCAGGAAGCGGACTTTATATGAGCACCCTCGTCCGCCCTAAATTCAGCCTCGAATACGCCCCTATGATTACAGCCGCCGCAGCCTGTGCTGCTGCCGAAGCCGTGGAGCACCTCTGCGGTGAAAACGTCATGATAAAATGGGTCAACGACCTGTACATGAACGGCAAGAAAATTTGCGGCATACTCACTGAGGCTTCCTTCGGGCTCGAAATGCGAACCCTCGACTGCGCCGTTATAGGTATCGGCATAAATGTGCGCAGCGTAAAGGATACCTTCGATGAGGAGCTCCTCAAAACCGCTTCTTCCATCGAAGACGAAACAGGCAAGGTCATCAACAGGAACAAGCTCTGCGCAGAAGTCCTCAATCGCCTCGAAAACTACATGGGCAGGATAGAAAACA
>CACZEJ010000143.1 GCA_902780115.1 Ruminococcus flavefaciens
CATTTACAATATTCCAAAATGCTCGTTTTAAGTAAGGAAAACTATGTAAATATGCCATTTTTTAATAATCTATGACCCACCTGCAAATCGGGATTTAATGTATTAAATTATTGACATATTTGTTTAAATAATGTATGATGAATGTGGATAATACCAAATAAGAAAAATCAGGAGGAATGTTTATGAATCAAACCTATGCGCTAACGGCAGCCCAGAATATGCACTATCGCTGGATAAGAGAGTATAAGACTCAGCAGGTTTCCGGCCTGAGTATTGTCGCTGCTTTTCAGTTCGATGTCAATGTTGCTACCCTGAAAAAATGCATAGAGCTTGAAAAGCAAAGATACGCCTGCCTCAGACTCAGATTCACCAAACCTGATGAAAACGGCGAGATAAAGCAGTATATCGCAGACTACGTGCCTGAGGATATTGCCGAGTTCGATCTTACCGGTATGTCTTTGCAGGAAGCTGATGATATCATGCAGAAATGGGCTTATGAGACCTTTGACGGCGATGATATCCCGATGGCTGAGTTCCGTATAGTAAGGCTTCCGTCACGCTATACAGGCTTCTTCGTTCACATGGATCACCGTCTGAACGACTCTGTCGGCGTTGCAGTTATGGCAACAGACATCATGAACCTTTACAAGCACTTCGAGGGCGGCGCACCCTATCCCGCTCCGCTTGCGGATTTTGAAAAGGTTCTCATCTCCGACCTCGAAAAAGCTTCCAATGAAAAACGTCTCGCAAGAGCAAAGCGTTTCTGGGATGAACAGCTTGACGAATTCGGCGAGCCGCTCTATTCCGATATCCAGGGACCTTCCGTTCTTGAGGAAGCAAGGAAAAAGCACAATGATCCTAACCTCAGGGCTGCTGACATTGAGAGAAAAGAGCTCTTCGTCGCAGTAAAGGATTATCAGCTTGAAGTAGACAGTATGCAAAAGGCTATCAACTTCTGCCTGTTCAATCAGATCTCTCCTACAAACCTGATACTGCTTGTCATCCGTACATATCTTTCAAAGATGAATAACGGTCAGGAGGATATCACCATTGAAAACTTTATTTCAAGACGCTCTACACAGGACGAAATGACCTCCGGCGGAAGCCGTGTGCTCTGTTACCCGTGCAGAACGATCATCCCCGGCGATACGACCTTTATTGAAGCTGCAAGAAAGATACAGAACCATCAGAACCGCATATATATGTTCAGCGGCTACGACCCCGAATTCATCAGAGATGAAATGAAAAAGCGCTACAATACGCCGGACGACACTACCTATGTAAGCGTTTATCTGACATATCAGCCTCCTATGAATACAAGCGACCTCGACCCGAACGCACAGAAGCTCCGCACACATATAAAGTGGTTCGCAAACGGCGCCGCTACAAAGAAGATGTATCTTACAGTATCTCATCTGCCTGACAGAAAGCTGAACTTCTCTTATCATTATCAGACAGCACAGCTCACCGAAAAGGATGCAGAGCTTATGTACTACTACATGATGCGCATACTTTTCAGAGGCATAGAAGACCCCGGAAGAACCATCAATGAGATAATCGACATGATCTGATAAATCACCGCAGGATCAGAATTCCGGATAAGCTTTGCCGCGCAGGGCTGCGCGCTCTGCTGTGCACAGCCCGTTTCCGGACTTTTAAATAACAAAAAACGAAAGGAGTTTAATAACATGGAAGAAAAATTTAAGGAGATCGTTGCCCGTTACTGTTCTGTAAAAGCGGAGGATATTAAAAACGACATGAGCTTCCGTGATGATCTGGGGCTGAGCTCCCTTGACCTGATGACATTCCTCGGCGACCTCGAGGACGAGTTTGATGTTGAGTTCGAGCTTGGCGAGGACGAGCAGAAGCTTTCCAATGTTCAGACAGTTGAAGATGCAATGAATATGCTCAAGGAATATCTGGACTGATACTGGAGGAATATAATATATGGAAAGAACTATCTATACGATGTGGAAAAGGTGTCAGGAAAAGTATGCCGATCTTGCCGCAATACGCTGGCTCGTCAAAAAGGACGTGCAGGAAAAGAAGTACAGCGAGCTTGCCGCTGATGCCGCTGCTATCGGAAAGGGATTTGTGGCAGAGGGCTTTGAGCATAAGCACATCTCTCTTATCGGCACAAGCTCGGTTTACTGGATCACTGCTTATATGTCCGTCGTAACCAGCACAAACACCGCAGTCCCGCTTGACAGTGCTTTGCCTGCTCCCGACCTTATAGACCTTATCAACCGTTCCGATTCAGAGGGCGTTTTCCTCGATAAGACCTTCGTTTCTCTTGCAGAAAAGATAAAATCCGAATGCCCCAAGGTAAGAAAGATCTGGATGCTCAACGGCGATGCCGTTGAGGGAACAGAATCCGTGGCTGACCTTATGGCCGCAGGAAAAGACGCTGACGCTCCTGCACAGCCGACCGAGGACGACATCTCGATGATCGTTTTCACATCAGGCACCACAGGCAAGAGCAAGGGCGTTATGCTCACACAGAGCAACCTTTACTGCAATATCGAGGCTGTTTTGTATGACATGGATCCCGGTCTGATCTTCCTGAGCGTTCTTCCCGTTCATCATGCGTTCTGCCTTACTATGGACTGGCTCAACGGCTTCTGGATGGGCGCAGTTATATGTATAAACGACTCGCTTCTGCACATGGTAAGAAATATGAGCATCTATCAGCCTGACGTTATGCTCATGGTGCCGCTGATGGTAGAAACCATCTACAAGAGAATAAAGGCTCTTGGTGATCTTCCTCCGGCAGTTATTGCTCCGAAGGTTTTCGGCTCTAACATGAAGTATATCTTTACAGGCGGCGCTCACCTTGACCCGTACTATATCGGCGAGTTTGCAAAATACGGCATCGAAGTATACGAGGGCTACGGCATGTCAGAATGTTCTCCCGTTATCAGCTGCACCAAGATCGGCGAGGGCAGACCTGGCTCTATCGGCAAGCCGCTCTCAAACGTTGAAATAAAGTTTGAAGACGGCGAGATCCTTGTACGCGGCACAAGCGTTATGAAGGGCTACTACAAGATGGAGGCCGAAACTGAGGAAACACTCCGCGGCGGCTGGCTCCATACCGGTGACAAGGGCTACCTTGACGAGGACGGCTACCTCTTCATCAACGGCCGTGTAAAGAACCTTATCATTCTCTCCAACGGTGAGAACATCTCTCCCGAGGAGATCGAAACAAAGCTTGCTCTTAATGACCTCATAGGAGAGATCGTTGTTACAGGTGAGGAAAATATGCTCACCGCACGCATCTTCCCCGAGCCCGAGGCTGTTGAGAAGATGAGCGAAAAGGAGCTGCAGGATGCTCTGCAAAATATTCTTAACGAATACAACAAGCATCAGCCAACCTACAAGCAGCTTTCAAGACTGGTTATCAGGAAGTATCCCTTCCTCAAGAATTCTTCAAGGAAGATAATCCGTCACCAAGTATTAATCGACGAACCGAGTGCATAAAATGAACATTATTGAGACAACCTATCAGCATATTTCAGGGAATGACAATCTGCCTCTGAGCGTTCTGCGCATCGAACCCGAATACCCGCAGGATATCAAGGGCATAGTACAGATGGTCCACGGCAAAAACGAGCATAAGGGAAGATATATCGGCATTATGAGATATCTTGCCGCTCACGGCTATTTAACTATCGCAAACGACCACCGAGGACACGGTGAAAGCGTATTTTTTCCGGATGACAGAGGATACTGGTACGAGGGCGGATTCCCGGCTCTCGTAGAGGATGTCCACGAGATCACGCTTGAAGTAAAGCAGTACGCTGCCGAGAAGTGCGGACAGAAGGCTCTGCCCTTTACAATGCTCGGCCACAGTATGGGCTCCTTGGCGGCAAGGTGCTATATCAGGAAGTATGATGCCGATATTGATAAATTGTGCATTATCGGCTGTCCTTCAAAATCCGATATGATGAAGCAGGGAATAAGATTCCTGAGGTTTCTGCAGATACTGGAAGGAAAAAAGTCCCGCTCACGATTTGCAAAGCTGCTCATCATGGGAGCATCCTATGAATTCAAATACAGAAAAGAGCATCTGCCCAATGCATGGACAAATACCGACAGGGATGCTGTAATAGAGCATAACAACGATCCATTGTGCAGATATTTGTTTACGTTAAGCGCATACGAAGAAATGCTTAAAATGGCGATGCTCACCTATGAGGGCGGTTATGTTCCCGAAAATCCGGAGAGGGCGGTTATGTTCCCGAAAATCCGGATATGCCTGTCCGCTTTTTCTCCGGAGCAGACGACCCCTGTGCTTCATCTATGGGCAAGTTTGCAAACGCAATGGGTCTGCTCAAGGATATCGGCTACCGCAATGTGAAGGGCAAACTTTATCACGGTATGCGGCATGACATTCTGCACGAAAAGAACAAAATGCGTGTCTACAATGACATTCTTGATTTTATCGAAAGCTAACAAAACAGACGTCTGTTACAGCGCAAAAAGCGGTCAGGAGATATCCCGACCGCTTTTGTCATGCTGTAATATTATAATTTTTATTGTAGATCGCTTCTGCCCTGCATCAGTTCGTACAGGCTCTAATATTATAATTCGCGGTCTTTTTTAGCGGCAGGCTGCCGCACCCGATAATCTTACGCTTTACATTACATCTGCTATGACTGCTTTTAAGGTGTCAGCCGACCTTTTCAGCGCAGCCTTCTCCGCATCGTTAAGCTCTATCGGAACAGCTCCCTCTACTCCGTGTCTGCCGACTATCGCAGGCATACTCAGCGCAACGCCGTTTATCTCCTCGGTATTCTGTATACTTGATACAGGAAGTATCGACTTTTCATCTCTTACTATAGCTTCACATATACGTCTTACAGACATTGCGATGCCGTAATAGGTGGCTTTTTTCTTCTCAATGATCTCATAAGCACTGTTCTTTACGTCCTCTGCTATCTTTTCCGTAGCTGCATCGTGCTC
>CACZEJ010000144.1 GCA_902780115.1 Ruminococcus flavefaciens
GCTCCTGGAATCCGACCGCCGCGGCATCGAGAGCCACGGCTGCAACCGCTTTAAGTCGATCTATCTCGACCGCATCAAAAACGGCACGCTCCTGCCCGTGACGAAGCTGGAAACCGTTCTCGAAACGCCGACCACGGTGGTCATGAACGCCAACAACGGCATGGGCATGGTGGCCAGCTATCGCATGATGGAAAAGCTGATCGAAAAGGCGAAGATCTACGGCATGGCGGGCGGCACGATCTTCAACTCCACCCATTACGGCATCGCCGGGTACTGGACCGGCATGGCGGAAAAGGCCGGCATGATCGGCATCAGCGGCACCAACGCGCGCCCGTCCGTGGCGCCGACCTTCGGCGTCGAGCCCATGATGGGCACGAACCCGCTCACGTTTACGATGCCCACCGACGAGCCGTTCCCGTTCAATCTGGACTGCGCCACCTCCATCGTGCAAAACGGCAAGATCGAGTACTATGAGCGGGAGGGAAGTCCCACGCCCGCAGGCCTCGTGATCACCCGCGACGGAGGCACGCTCACCGACAGCGGCACGATCCTTCGCGAAATGCGCGCGGGAAACTGCGCCCTGCTTCCCATCGGCGGAGCGGGGGAGGAAAACGGCGGCTACAAGGGCTACGGATACACCGCCGTGGTGGAGATCCTGTCCGCGGCGCTGGCGGGCGGACCGTTCCTGAAGGAGCTCAGCACACAGCGGCTGAAGGCTGCTCCGGGAGATTTCGGAGCTTACTGCAATGACGGCTTCGAGCTGCTCGAACTTATCGTGGAGCAGGTGAGCGGCGAGAGCTTCACGGATTATGTTGAGAAGCATATCTGCAAGCCGCTTGGTATGTCGCAGACGGGCACACCGTGGAACGCTTTCCGCACACCCGAGCACGTAGATGTATTTGTGGACAACAACGTGAGATTCGTGCCTGATTACTGCATGGATCTGGGTTCGGGAGGAATACTTTCAACTGCTCCAGAGATATGCACCTTCGGAAGTGCGTTTTTCAAAGGAGACAACAGGCTGCTCTCGGAAAAGTCGAAGCAGGAGATGTCAGAAACAAAGGTAACGGATAAATATGAAGACGGTTTCGGACTTGGCTGGGATCAGGTGGATTATGATGATTATAAGTCTTCGGGAGTAAAGGTCATCAGCAAGGGCGGAGCGGTCATGCATCAGTTCGCGGAGCTGCTCATAGCTCCAGACGAAGAGATAAGCGTGGCGGTACTTAGCTCAGGCGGCGGCAGCATGGGAAATATCGCGCTCTCACAGGTGCTTATGGATATAGCTCTCGAAGAAAAGGGCATAAAAATAGAACATTCAAAGCCGAAAAATATGGAGACTCTCGATGAAGTGCCTGAGAAATATCTGTCATATGCGGGAATGTACGGTTCCAGCGAGAGTGTCTGCACAGTTTCGTTCCCTGACGGAAAGTATATGGAAATAAAGGATATCAGCGGCGATAAGATACGTGTGTCGAATTACAAGTATACCACAGATGATAAATTCGTGCTCATGAGCGGCAATATCGCGGCAGGAAAGGCTGTGCAGGATACGCAGCAGACGCTGCTCAGCTTCTGTCAGAGGGACGGCAGGGACTATATCTGTCAGGACATCAATCAAAGCATCGGCGGCGAACAAAGATATGCTGCATCGAGCTATATGCTGCAAAGACTTGAACCGAACAACGTCAGCAGCAGTGTTCAGAGCGCATGGGATAAGCGCAGCGGCAAGAAGTACTATTTCTATAACGGAAAATACTCAAATGTAATGTTTAATGAGATGCCGAGCATAAAAATGAAGACCTTCTCGGAACTTGGCGGTTATTTTTCAAGCAATAGGATCATCGACGAAAAACGTGCGGAATCAGCCATAGTTATGCCCGGAGGACGCGATCTCCGTGATATCGAGTTCAGCACGGAAAACGGTGCGGAATACATGAAGGTCACAAACTGTGCCATGGAATTCATATCAGAGGACGCTATCCCTGAGCTCAAAGAGGATATCACAGAGGTAAAGCTCAGTACGAAGAAGGCTTCATGGTTCAGTATAGGAAGTGCGGCAAATATGTCGATAAATCTTGATATTCCCGAAAATGCAGCTGTATATGTGTACGATAAGTATGATAATATGACTTATTCGAGCTATATGACAGAATACGGCAGAAATGTTCCTCTTCCGCCTGACGGCAAGATCGTTTTTCTCGGAGAAGACGGCGGAAAGGTAAGTATCTCACAGTAAAAGGAGAATTATTAATATGAAGTATCAGTGCCTTGTTATAGATGACGATGCAACGATAGCTGAAACAACAGCGGAATATTTCAATATCTTCGATATCAGGACAGCGTATGTTCTCAGCTATGAGGAGGCGCAAGCGTTCCTTAATGAGAATCAGGTATCACTTCTGCTTCTTGACATCAATCTCGGCAGCAGGTCGGGGTTCGAGCTCTGCAAGCAGGTGAGAGCGGATTATGATATGCCCATACTTTTCATAAGTGCAAGGACAAGCGATGATGATGTTCTGACGGCTCTGAATATAGGCGGAGATGACTACATAAAAAAGCCGTATACCCTGAACATACTGCTGGCAAAGGTCAAGGCGATACTCAGCAGATACGAAAAAGCAGCGGAGGCAGCAATAGCTGTCTCCGCTAAAGCTGTTTCTGAAGGCGGTAAGGATATTCAGCGTGAAATGGCAGTATCTGAGGGTACGTTCCTTGATACGGGTACCCATAAGCTGAGAAAAAACGGCGATATCATATCCCTGAAGGCTATGGAGTACAAAATGCTGCTGTACCTTCTCAAGAACCGCGGCAGAGTCGTTACCAAGGACGAATTTCTCAGATATGTATGGGAGGACGAATTCATAGGCGAGGGAACTCTTGCCGTTCATATCCGTCATCTCCGTGAAAAGATCGAAAAAGACCCTAATGCTCCCGACATCATAAAAACAGTGTGGGGAGTAGGCTATATCATCGAGGATCAGGGGGAATAATACGGTAATATGAAGAATTACAGCAGGATATTCATTCTGGTCGCTGTTATAATGGCAGCAGGCATATTTGCCTGCGTAGGCATATCAAGTTCCTACAGGAGCCATGATACAGACACGCTGCTTCTGAATGATATAGCTCAGACCGTCAAGGAGAACTGGAACGACATCGACGCTCTGGAAAAGTCTGATCTGGACACGGAAATGCTTGTATTCAACAACAATGATTTTATTATTTATTCGACGGCGAAGGAGAATCTGTCGGGAGTAAGGTCTGTTGAGGAGGCTGTACATAAGGGTTGTATCTGTATGACTATCGCTGATGGCAGCAGACTATGCGGAACGGTCGTCATACCCGATCCCGACAAGACTGGATATGATATGATAAGGCGGAGGCTGCTCATGGCAGGCTGCGTGATGATGCTCACCATGCTTATTACAATAATACTTTACGGTATCTACGTTCACAGGACTATCGTCAAGCCGTTCCGCAAAATGGAGGAGTTTGCTGTCCATGTGGCAGCAGGCAGGCTCGATGAGCCGCTGGTGCTCGACAGGAACAATCTCTTCGGTGCTTTTACAGAGAGCTTTGACATAATGCGTGAGGAGCTGAAAGAGGCTCAGCGCCGTGAAAATGCAATAAAGATGAGGGAGAAGGAAATGGTTGCTTCTCTGAGCCACGACCTGAAAACGCCTATAACGGGCATCAACCTTTTATGTGAGCTCCTTGAAGTCAAGGTGAAAGATGAATATGTTCTGGAAAAGATCGGCAATATCCGCAGCAAAGCAGAGCATATAAACGTTATGGTCAGCGACCTTATGGCGGCAGCTCTTGATGATCTCGGGGAAATGAACGTCAACTGTCAGGACGAATCTGCGGAACTGCTTCATAGTATTGTCAAGGAGCTGGATACACGTTCCCTTGTAAAGGAGGAGCCTTTGCCACAGTGCATGATAAATGTGGACAGGAGCCGCCTTTTGCAGATAATCGGAAATATAATAGGCAACTCCTACAAATACGCCGATACACCAATTGATATCACCTACAGAACGAATGAAAGCTACCTTGAAATGGCAATACGCGATCACGGTGAGGGCGTGTCCGAGAACGAGATAAATCTCATCACCAATAAGTTCTACAGGGGAAGCGTCGGCAAGAATTCGGGCAAGGACGGCA
>CACZEJ010000145.1 GCA_902780115.1 Ruminococcus flavefaciens
CCCTACCAAAGGCGCTGCCTCTGGACTCTGCCAAAGGAACACAGTCCCTTTGGAATCCCGTTATTAGTTGAAATCGACTTTTTCGACAAGCTGAAAGGGGCGCATCTGCGCCCCTTTGTTATGTTAGAGATTTGAATGGAAAGTTCTTGATATAACGTCGTCCTGCTGCTCCTTTGTGAGCTTGACAAAGTTAACTGCATAGCCCGAAACTCTTACTGTGAGCTGTGGGTACTTCTCAGGGTGAGCCTGAGCATCAAGGAGCGTTTCGCGTGTAAACACGTTTACGTTGAGGTGATGACCGCCTTTTTCAACGTAGCCGTCAAGAAGTTCTATAAGGTTGTCAACCTGTTTCTGGTTATCCATTTTTCGTTCCTCCTTGTTATGTGTAGGGGCTGATGCCCACATCAGCCCGATATGGTAAATGTATTATTTGACGGGGCGATGTGGGCATCGCCCCCTACAATTATTCTTCTTCGTCGATTGCGTTCTCGGTGGGCTGACAGCAGGCACCTTTTGTGCCGCATACATCGGTACTTTTAACGGTATCGACTTTCAGCTCCGAGCCGCTTTCGCCTGAAACGATATTTACATGACCGCTGCCCTGTTCCATGAGCTTGTCGATGAGATCTGCAAGCTCTGCGGGATCGTCGGTCTTTCCGAGCATATCGGGAGTTATCATATTATTCTCCTCTGAGCTTATCGAGGTCGAGGTCTCCTGCGAATACTTCCATATCCTTGCCGAGAGCGTTAGGAATTATGGAGAAGGTATTTGAGATACCGTCCTGAGCGTGTCTGAACGGGAGCTTAGCTACAGATGAAAGTGAAGCTACAGCGCCGTGAGTATCTCTTCCGTGCATCGGGTTAGCTCCAGGAGCGAGCGGAACGCCCTGCTTGCGTCCGTCAGGAGTATTACCTGTCTTCTTGCCGTATACAACGTTAGATGTGATAGTGAGGATAGACATTGTAGGAACGCCGTCACGGTATGTGTGGTGCTTTCTTACGCAGTCCATGAACTTGCGGACAACTGTAACAGCGAGCTGGTCAACGCGGTCGTCGTTGTTGCCGTACTTCGGGAAGTCTCCCTCGATCTCGTAGTCAACGACAACGTTCTTTGCAACGTCAACAACGTTGCCTGCCTTGTCCTTTATTTCGATATCCTTGCGGATAGGCTTTACCTTAGCATACTTGATAGCTGAGAGTGAGTCTGCAACGACTGAAAGACCTGCGATACCTGTTGCGAAGTAGCGCTTTACATCTCTGTCGTGGAGAGCCATCTGAAGTCTCTCATAGCTGTACTTATCGTGCATATAGTGGATAACGTTGAGTGTATTTACATAAAGTCCTGCAAGCCACTCCATCATATCCATGTACTTTTCCCATACATCGTCGAAGTCGAGGTACTCGCTGTCAACAGGTCTGAACTTAGGACCTACCTGTAAGCCGAGGCGCTCGTCCACACCGCCGTTTATAGCGTAGAGGAGGCACTTTGCAAGGTTAGCTCTTGCGCCGAAGAACTGCATCTCCTTGCCGACTCTCATTGAAGATACGCAGCAGGCGATAGCGTAGTCGTCGCCGTGTACAACTCTCATCATATCGTCGTTCTCGTACTGGATAGAAGAGGTCTTGATAGACATCTTAGCGCAGTACTCCTTGAACTTTCTCGGGAGCTTAGTTGACCAGAGTATAGTCATGTTCGGCTCGGGAGCAGTTCCGAGGTTTTCGAGAGTATGGAGATAACGGAAGCTGTTCTTTGTTACGAGGTGGTGACCGTCAACGTCAACGCCGCCGATAGATTCTGTTATCCATGTCGGGTCGCCCGAGAACAGTGAATTGTACTCGGGAGTACGTGCGAACTTGACGATACGGAGCTTCATGATGAAGTGGTCGATGAGCTCCTGTGCCTGTTCCTCGGTAATAATACCGCGGTCAAGGTCACGCTGTATATAGATGTCGAGGAAAGTGGAAGTACGTCCGAGGGACATAGCTGCACCGTTCTGCTCCTTGACAGCTGCGAGGTAGCCGAAGTAGAGCCACTGAACAGCTTCCTTAGCGTTTGCGGCAGGCTTTGAGATATCGAAGCCGTATATTTTTCCCAGTTCCTTGAGTTCCTGAAGAGCACGAACCTGCTCTGCGAGTTCCTCACGGAGACGGATATTCTTGGAAGTCATTCTTACAAGTGAGGTATCTATCTGATGTTTTTTGTCCTCGATGAGCTTGTCTATGACGGGCAAGTCTCATTTCGGGAGTGTATGCGTCGAAAACGCCCTGATTATGAGTTTTTCTGTACTTTGTGAAGATATCGACGACTGACTGATCTACTTCATAGCCGTACTCCTTGCAAGCCTGCTGAGCCATACGGATACCGCCGAAAGGCTGGAGCGAACGCTTGAAGGGCTTGTCTGTCTGAAGACCCACGATCTGTTCGAGGTCTTTGTTGAGGTAGCCTGCGCCGTGTGAAGTTATAGTGGATATGATCTTGGTGTCCATATCCAGAACACCGCCTGCTTCTCTTTCCTGTCGGGACAGTTCCATTACCTGCTCCCAGAGCTGCTTTGTAGCTTCTGTCGGACCGGCGAGAAAACTCTCGTCGCCTTCATAAGGAGTGTAATTCTTCTTAATGAAGTCTCTGACATTCACTGAACTGGAGCTCCAGCGGCCTTCATTAAAGCCGTCCCATTCCTTTGCCCATGTATTGACCATAACACATTACTCCTTTTTAAAAAGTCTATAGTAATCTTATCACATTGTTTATTTTTTGTCAAACCCCGTATTAGCCGAAGTTAACCTAAAAAACGTCGTTTTCGTTTTATCAGATTACAAAGTCCCGCTGCTCGTTTTTGAATAAAAATTTTCAAGTGCGGTTTTTTGGAATATTCTGTCCCTTGGATATCGGGCGGTATCAAAATGTTATGAACTTGTTGGACTGATTTGTGCATTTGACAGAACTTCATACTAAGATGGCAGAATTATCAAATTTTGCTTTTTTACATAATAATTGGATCAGAGAAATGTTTTCATTATTTATACTTATCGTGAAACGCAGCCATTAGCCATGAGCTGAAAGTGTTCGCTAACGCTCCCATTATTTAAATTATTCGCCGAAAGTGACACATTGGCTGATAGCTAACGGCTAAAGGCTATATTACACAGTTTTTCTTCCCTATTTCAATTTATAGTATTCACCAGAAGTGTTGTATTATTATTTCTTTTTAGCTGTTTTTTGCTTATCGGGTTTCTGCTTTTTTTGTTTTGCAGGTTTCTTCATCGGTTTTTTCTCCTCGGGAGGAGCGATCCCCAGTTCCTGCTCTCTCTTTTCGAGGATCTGGAACGACAGCTTATAGAGCGTTCCCGTGATCGGGACACCAAGTATCATTCCAGGGATACCGAAAAGTCCGCCGCCGATGGTTACGGCAGCAAGTGTCCAGATGCTCGGCAGTCCCACAGATGTGCCGACTACCTTAGGATAGATGATATTGCCCTCCGCCTGCTGGAGTATCATCAGGAATATCAGGAATATCAGCGCTTTCATAGGCGATACTGTCAGTATGATGAATGCGCTCACAACTGCGCCGATGAGAGCTCCGACAATGGGTATGAAGGCTGTTACGCCTACGAGAGTTGCCGACATGGCAGCGTAGGGGAGCTTCAGTATCTTCATGCCGATAAAACAGAGCGAGCCGAGTATTATCGCTTCGATGAACTGTCCTACGAAGAAGCTGCGGAATGTTTCGTCAGCTATCTGTAGAAGCTGTGAGCTTTTGACGTTGAATTTATCGCTGAAATATGCACGGCGTATGCGCTTGATGTCGCATATCAGCTTATCCTTGCGGGCAAGGAAGTATATAGCGAAGATTATACCGATCACAGTATTGGTGATCGCGGAGGTGACTCCGCCTATTATTCCTACAGCTGAGCTGAGTATTCCTGTCAGACCCGTGGTAAGGATTTTTGAGGCTTTCTCGGCTATCTTAGCCCAATTGAACTCTAATGAGCTTATTTTCTCCTGTATATCGGGGTATTCTTTTAGCTTCGTAGTAACGTAGTCTCTTACTGCCGTAAAGGTAGGCGGTATCTCGTCGTAAAGTACTCCGAAGGCGTTTGCCATTTCGGGGACGATAATGCGTATAACGAGGATTATCACCGCAATGGTTATCGCAAAGGTGCATATCATGCAGACAGGTCTTCGCAGCTTATCTACAGTGTCTGACTTGCTTTTGGGGAAGAAGTGCTTCTCCAGAAAAGTCATGATGATGTTGAAAATGTATGCTATCGAAAATCCTATGATGAGCGTTTTGAGCGCGTTCATGAGCAGAAGCAGAAGTTGTGCGCAGACCGAAAAATTCTGTACGGTCACGCACACCATGACCGCAAGGAACGCGATGAACAGATAGCGCTTTATCTCTTGTTTTTCCATATTATGCCTGTATACAGGCGTATCCCTCCCCAGTATCATATCATACTTTTATTATACATTATATATAAACATAAATCACCTTGTTAATTGTTAAATTTGTGTGAACATTTCGGCACTTGACCAATTTGAAAATATATGTTATAATATTGAAAATAAGAAGATTTTTCGGTATGATCGGAGGTCAATACAATGCCTGGTTTAGATGATTATGCTCCAGCTGTCAGAAAGGTAATGACATTATTCTACGTTATAGACACATCGGGCAGTATGCAGGGAAGCAAGATAGGACAGGTAGAATCTGCTCTCGAAGAGGTTATGCAGACTCTACAGGAAATAAGTGATGACAGCGATGACGCAGAGATCAAGATCGCTGTTCTGGAGTTTTCCACAGGTGCTTCATGGGTAACTCCCGAGCCTGTTTCTCCTGAAGGCTACCGTTTCAAGAATTTTGAAGCCTGCGGTGTTACTGACCTCGGTGCTGCCTGCAAGGAGCTCGACAAGAAGCTTTCTCGCAATGAGTTCCTACAGACTGTGGCAGGTGCTTATCCGCCTGTAATACTCCTTTTCAGTGACGGAGGTCCGACGGATAACTGGGAGAGTGGTCTCGATGCTCTCAAGAAGAATAACTGGTATAAGCGTTCCATAAAGATAGCTTTCGCTATCGGAGATGATGCTGATAAAGATGTCCTTGCACGTTTCTCGGGAAGCTCGGAAACAGTTCTCGATGTAAAGAACAAGGAGCAGTTAAGACTTATGATAGAAAAAGCAAGCGTTATCACAAGCGTTTTTGCAAGCCATTCAAGTACAGTTGACAGCGATACCGACCCCGTTGAGATCTCAAAGCAGCTGGCAGAGGACGTTCAGGCTCAGACTGCGGAGGCTCTCAGCGATGCAAATACTGCCGACTGGGACGAATCCGACTGGTAAGGTGATATAATGGAGAGATATACTTCCTTTGCTCAGACAAGCATAGGTGCTTCTCATATCAGCCGCGGACTTATTTGTCAGGACAGTTCAGCCTGCGTTGACCGTGAAAAATACTCTTTCGCGGCAGCTGCCGACGGTCACGGAAGCCTTTGCTACCTTCGTACTGACAGAGGTTCAAGGTTTGCTGTGGAGTGCGCTGCCGAGTGTGTAAGTGAGTTCATGGAAGGGCTCGCGGAGGCAGAGGAGCTTCTACAGGACGAGCGTCAGCGTGAGGAGCTGTTAAATCAGCTCTGGCGAAGCATCATTGCCCGTTGGCATGATGTGACGGAACAGGATTTTCTGAATGATCCGTTCACCGAGGAAGAGCTCGAACGTATCCCTGAAGATATATTCCCGGGATACCGCGAAAGATACGAAGAAGGAGAATATATCGGTGCTTACGGAACTACGCTCGTTTTTGCCGTAGTCACCGACAGCTATGCCTTCGGTGCACAGATAGGCGACGGAAAGTGCGTGGTCATCGACTGCGACAGCAATATTGTGGCTCCGATACCCGATGATCCCCGCTGTTATGAAAATATTACGACTTCAATGTGTCAGGACGATGCGGCTCTGTCGGCGAGATTCTTCTATCTGCCTAAGGGTATGCTGCCTGCGGCTGTATTCCTGTGTACTGACGGTGTTGAGAATTCCTACTGGAACGAGGATCAGCTCTTTGGCTTCTTCCGCGGACTTGCTCTGACTATCGTTGAGAACGGCATAGAGGACAGTGTGCGTCAGCTTTCTGAATTCCTGCCTTCAATGAACCGCTTGGATCAAGGAACTTTGCTCCATCATCCGTAAGCTTTCCTGCATCCTCTCCTGCAACCAGAACCTTGGGCAGAAGATCACGAACCTTGAATTCGTAACCCATCTGTGCTGCCTTTGCATCATACATATG
>CACZEJ010000146.1 GCA_902780115.1 Ruminococcus flavefaciens
AATCCTGTAGCTGCCGATCTTCTCCTTGATCCCGCTCCTATGGCAAATTCGGGATATTACATGATATTCGGCTCAGATGAGAGGATCGTCCATGTGAATACAGAATGCAGGAACGGACGCACTCTTGTCATTTTCAAGGACAGCTACGGCAACGCTCTTTTGCCCGTGCTCACAAGCTCCTTCGAGAACATCTATCTCTGCGATATAAGGTATTTCGAGCTCAACGCCATCGACTTCATAAACAGGGTCGGTGCTACAGACCTTCTGTTCACAATGTGTTCGTTCTCCGCTGTGGGCGGAAACCGTACAAGCATCTACAATAATCTGATAAGGTAAGGTGACAGTATGAAAGAGCTTGATTTTCCCTTCGACGGGAACGAGATAATGAGAAAAAAACTCGCCCTACGAAAAAAACTGCTTTCCGACGGAACTGCAAGGCTGAAAAAGAAGATCGCTGTCCTCGGCGGCTCAACTTCGAGCCATGTCGTCGCAGCTCTTGAACTTTTTCTCCTTAACTTCGGCATAGAGCCTGTGTTCTATCAGTCGGAATACAACAAATTCTTCGAGGACGCTGTATTCGGCAGCGAAGAGCTGAACAGCTTCTCGCCTGATATCATCTATATTCACACGACCTCACGCAATCTCACTATGCTCCCCGATGATCCTGCCGAAACACCGCAGCAGGCTGAAACACGTCTCAATGAACAGTTTTCGGTATTCAAACTGGTCTGGGAGAGCCTTTCTCAGCGTTTCTCATGCCCCATAATACAGAATAATTTCGAGCTGCCGCTATGCAGACGCACAGGCAGCTATGACGGCTGGGGAACAGCGGGTCACGCTGCCTTTATAAACAGAATGAACGTGATGCTGTCCGATTACGCCCGCAGCCGCAGCAGTTTCTATATCAATGACATAAACTACCTTTCGGCAGTATGCGGCCTTGAAAAATGGCACGATCCCGAAGCATGGTACCTCTATAAGTACGCTATGAGCACCTCTGTGATCCCCGACCTTGCCTACAGCATCGCCTGCATCATCAAATCCGTTTACGGAAAGAACCACAAGGTCATTGATCTTGATCTGGACAACACTCTCTGGGGCGGTGTTATCGGCGACGACGGTCAGGAAGGCATCGAGATAGGTCAGGAAACTCCCGTAGGTCAGTCCTTCGCCGAGTTCCAGAGCTTCATAAAAGGCTACAAAAACTACGGTGTTCTCCTTGCTGTATGCTCCAAAAACGACAAAGAGAATGCGCTTCTCGGTCTTGAACACCCTTTCGGTATTCTGAAACCGCAGGATTTCGTTTCCATAAAGGCAAACTGGCTCCCTAAGGATCAGAATATCGCTGATTCTGCCAATGAGCTCAGTCTCGGCGCAGACAGCTTCGTATTCATCGACGACAATCCCGCAGAATGTGCTATCATCGAAGGACAGCTTCCTATGGTAAAGACTATCAGCTTCTCGGATATCCATGAGGCTATGTACAAGCTGTCCCGCGGCGGATATTTTGAAGTCACAGCCGTTTCAGCCGATGATATAAGGCGCTCGGAGATGTACGCCGCAAACGCTCAGAGAACTGCCCTGCAAAAAAGCTTCGCAAGCTATGAGGACTACCTCATAAGCCTTGAAATGAAGGCGGTCATCTGCGGCTTTGAACCTGTATATATACAGCGCATCACTCAGCTCACGAACAAGAGCAACCAGTTCAACCTTACTACACGCCGATATACCGAAAATGAGATACGCGACCTCAGTTCCGACTCCGACCACATATGTCTCTGCGGTCAGCTCAGCGATAAATTCGGCGACAACGGCATAGTTTCAGTCGTTATCGGTAAGATAAACGGCTCTCAGCTCGATATAGAGCTGTGGCTCATGAGCTGCCGTGTACTCAAGCGTGATATGGAGCTCGCCATGCTCGATGAGCTTGTAAGACTTGCCAAGCTCCGCGGCATCGACCGTATCAACGGTTACTACTATAAAACCGCCAAAAACAGCATGGTCGCAGAGCTTTACGGCTCGTTCGGCTTCGAGCTCGACTCTCATTCCGAAAACGGCGACTCTGCATGGCATCTGAACATCGACAGTTATAAAAAGAAAAATAAAGTCATAAATGTAAAAGATAAGGAGAAATAATATGAACATCAATGAAATTATCCCAAGACTTAATGAAGTCTTCCGCGACGTTTTCGGCGACTCGTCGATCTCTGTGACACCCGATACCACCTCTGCCGATATCGAGGACTGGGACAGCATCGAACATATCAACCTCATCGGCGCTGTAGAAAGCGAATTCGGTATGCGTTTCAAAATGCGTGAGGTCTCAGGTATGAAAAACGTAGGAGAAATGATAAATATCATACAGGAAAGAGGCAAATAATGTCAAAAAAAGCTCGGAAAAGACTGATCGTCGCTGCTGTACTCCTCATTTTTATTGCGCTGACAGCATGGGGCTTTGTCATGAAAACCGTCTATTATTCGGTAAGATCAGATAAACTCGTCAAAGGCGTAAAGATAGTCTTTATCTCTGATCTTCATAACTGCTTCTTTGGCGGTACAAACCAGTCAGGCATCATAAGCGAAGTCAATAAGGAAGATCCTGACCTTGTCATATTCGGCGGTGATGTCCTCGATGCGTGGGGCGGTACAAAATACGCTCTGAAGCTTATGTCGGAGCTCAGCCTGACCTATCCATGCTGCTATACCCCGGGAAATCACGAGGAAATGCGCGATGACAAAGAGGAATTCTACGATAAGGTTGGCGAGATATGTCCGATCGTTCTCGGCGGATACGAGCAGTTTACTGTAAAGGATCAGGATATCCGCGTGTACGGAGCCCTCGATTCCATCGCATGGGGAAAGCATGATACTCAGCTAAACGAGTGCTTTAAGACCCTCGATGACGATTATTACAATATCCTCGTCGCTCACCAGCCTGAACAAATAGACAGCTACCTCGGCAAGGACATAAAGGCTGAAAACAGCTTTGATCTTATCCTTTCGGGTCATGCCCACGGCGGTCAGTGGAGGATACCAAAGCTCCTCGATCAGGGCCTTTATGCCCCCGATCAGGGAATTTTCCCAAAATATACCACTGGTATGTATGAGTATGACGATACAGTCCATATTATCAGCCGCGGTCTTGCAAAGCCGCTGCGCATGATATTCATACCGCGTATATTCAACCGTCCCGAGCTGTCAGTTATAAACATCGGCAAATAATGGGATATCCTTTATTTACAGCCCTATATAAAAAAATACTTGTAATTTCACAACGGTAATGGTATAATGGAAATGATCTTTTCATTTTATCAGTAAAGATTTTTAAACAGAACAAAAGGAGCATGGGCATTTCGCGCCCGATGTAAGATATGGAAAAAGAAAAATATATAAACGAAAAATCAGAGAATATCATCTGCGGACGCAACCCCGTTATCGAAGCCATTAAATCAGGCGCTAACATAG
This sequence comes from Ruminococcus flavefaciens, assembly GCA_902780115.1. GTDB lineage: Bacteria > Bacillota > Clostridia > Oscillospirales > Ruminococcaceae > Ruminococcus > Ruminococcus flavefaciens_Y. Next base: position 3,466 of record CACZEJ010000146.1, read on the forward strand.
ATACCGTTTATATTGACGGAAACGGCGGAAGTCTCAGCGTTATCCGCAGACTTGCAAAAGAAAACGGCATAGTTGTAAAAGATGCCGACGATAAAAAACTTTCACGTATGTCAGGCGGTGCTTCCCATCAGGGCGTTGTCGCTGAAGGTGCCTGCGGAGAATATGTATCCGTCGAGGATATCCTCGCAGTATCACAGAATAAAGGTACAAAGCCTTTTATCATCATCTGCGACGAGATAGAAGACCCGCATAACCTCGGCGCTATCATTCGTACTGCCGAGACCTCGGGGGCTGACGGCGTTATAATCCCAAAACGCAGGAGCGCTTCCCTTAATGCCACTGTCTTCAAGACCTCGGCAGGTGCGGCAAGCTATGTCCCCGTGGCAAGAGTATCCAACCTCGCTGCCTGCATTGATACCCTCAAGGAAAACGGCGTATGGGTATACGGTACCGACGCTTCGGGCTCGGACTACTGCGATACCGATCTTACAGGCGGAATAGCTCTCGTTATCGGTTCCGAGGGCTTCGGCATAAGCAAACTTATCCAGAAAAAATGCGACTTTATGATAAAACTCCCGATGCTCGGAAAAATAAACTCACTAAACG
>CACZEJ010000147.1 GCA_902780115.1 Ruminococcus flavefaciens
AAGTTTGTAATTATTGCTGAATTTTATAAAAGCCCTTGACTTTTACCTGCTGTAGGTATATAATGTATAGCGCTATAAATATAAGCCGAAGTTTTTGGGTAATAGGAGAGATATGGAGAAAACTATGGAAGATGTTGAAATTTTTCTCAGCAAGCTTTCTACAGAAGAAAGACTTTACGCTGAGACCGCAAAAAAGCTTAATGCCCCGGATGTAACCGACAAATTCACACTTGCAGGAGCAGTTGCCGATAAGGGAGCACCTGCATCATATAAGCTGTATATTTCCAACGAGAATATAAGTAACGAAACTATTGATGATATAAAAGCTGTTTTTACTGAGGCAGCTGAGGAAAACAAGGATATCAGGGTCGAGTTCATAGTCGATGAATTCCTGAACCTCATTGATGACAAAGCAAGGATCACGGCTGACAGCAAGCCGCGTACACTTGTCCACCGTGACGGAGAGCTTCACCCTACGGTGCATATATGGATGATAAAGCGCCGCGATATGGGAGTATTCGTGCTGCTGCAAAAGAGGGCACATGAAAAGGAGATCAATCCCGACTGCTACGACGTATCGGCAGCAGGTCATGTTTCTCAGGGTGAGGAATTCAGACATACCGCTCTGAAAGAAGTTCGTGAGGAACTGGGACTTGACATCGACCGCAGCAAACTTGAATTCATAGGTCTGAAGCGCTCTGATTATACAAATGGCGATATCCATGATAATGAGCTCGTGGCGGTGTACATTTGCCGAGAGAACATAAATATAGAGGATCTTACCTTGCAGTCCTCAGAGGTGTCAGAGGTGTGCTGGGCAGAGATCGACGAGCTTATTTCCATAATGAAATATGAGGATATCCCGAACTGCATTTCACGCGAAGAGATGGATATGATAAAAAAAGCAGTTTTCTGATGATAATAAAAAGGCTTCCGAATTTCGGAAGCCTTTGTTTTGTATGTATTTTTATTCTGAAGCAGCTCCGCCGCCGCTGACAGGAGCAGCAGTCTCACCGCCGCCTGTAGAACCGCCGTTGTCAACAGGAGCAACAGTCTCACCGCCGCCTGTAGAACCGCCGTTATCAACAGGAGCAACAGTCTCGCCGCCTGTAGAACCGCCGTTGTCAACAGGAGCAACAGTCTCACCGCCGCCTGTTGTGCCGCCGCCTGTAGAACCGCCGCCTGTAGAACCGCCGCCTGTATATCCGCCTGTAGTACCACCGCCGGTGTATCCGCCAGTCGAGCCGCCGCCTGAGTAACCTCCGCCTGAATAGCTGCCGTCAGCTATAGTAGAAGTTGTGGGGCTGTAATAATAATTTTCGTTCGGATAGCCTCCCGAAGGAATTTTCTGTCCCTTGTAGAAGCCTGGACCTGAAGTTATAGTACGATCGTCTTCGGTAATTTTCGGACGAGTTGTAGTTGTATGTGCTTTTTTAGTTACTGTAGTCGTCTTGACTGATGTGGTAACATTGGTCGTGGTAGAAGTTGCGGTCACGTTAGGTTCCTTTTTGGAAATGCTCTCACGACCGATACTCGAAATGATCTTTTCGGAAGGAGTTATTGGGAACATCACGAAGAAAAATAAGATAAGCGCCGTCATTGCGATAAAGCAGCCGCATGAAACGAGGGTTATCTTGGTTGATTTTTTCAGGTTACTGAAAAAGCCATTTCCTTTACTCATTAAATAAACACACTCCTGTTATGATAGATGATAATATTATACTACTTATGTCAGAAAAAGTCAAGCCTGACAGTGCACGGTTTTGTGATGAAAATGTGAAAATTATTGCAGCTTAAAAGTATCAAGTCGGAGATGTGTATCGACGGTCAGGAGAAAAGAACGTGCCCCGAAGCAGCTGAACTTCGGGGCTTAACTTTATATGAGCAATGAGCTGTTTAACGGAAATTATTTCTTTTTCAGCTTAGCCATTTTGTAGATGAAGAGTTCGAGGGAGATAAGTCCGATAACAGCAGCTGCTGCTATAAGAGCTACTTTCAGTGTGTTGTCGGAGCTGTTTGAATTATTGTCGCTATCGTCCCTTTTAGCCTTTTCAGCTTTGGCAGTAGTGCTGTCTGATCTGTCCTTTGTCTTTTTTGCAGTTGTTTTCTCCTCGTCATCAGACGGCTTTTTGCCGTTGCTGTGGTGGGAGATCTCGATACCTTCGGCTGAGCCTTCCTGTGCTGTGAATGCAGCGAGCCATGCAAGTGAAGCGTTCCAGTTGATAGTACATTCGTTTACCGACCATGCTTCAATATTGTCGAGGTAGCATTTCTGCGGCGGGATCGCGCCTTTCTTCCAGCCCGAGCCCTGTACCCATGGGTCCTGCATACCCGAGTTAGGACCTCCGCACATAACTCCGTCGGGAGCACATGGGAAGGAGTCGTCGATCTGATTAGCCCAGAAGCGGTGGTGAGGGTGTTCTATAGCATGAGAGCCGTATCCTGTAACATAAGAGTAGTCCATGGCATTTCTGCCGAGTATGTAGTCCATACCTCCGACTGCACCGTCGAGGTAACGGTCGTCTTCTGTGAGGAGGTATGCGTAAGCCATAACGATGGAGTTATCGGTAACGAAAGAGTTTGAACCCCATATATAGCCTTCATCGCTGTCGTTGTAGCTGAGGGTGCTCTGACCGTAAGGAAGTCCGTAGCCCTGATTAGCTTCGATATCAAGATAGCGGTCAGAAGCAGCAATGATAGCTTCCTTGACGATCTCAACATCGCCTTTGTCGAATTTTTCAGGGTTGAGCGCAGCGCTGAGAGTTGCAAGAGAGCTTGTATTGCCCCAGTCGAAGCTTCCCACAGTGTCAACGCTTTCACCGCCGCCGAGGGTGGTAGGTACATCAAGGAAGAACTTGTTTTCAGTTACTTCGTCGTAGTAGTCCTCATCTCCTGTAGTGATGAAAAGCTCTATTGCAGCCCAGCAGAATTCATCGTCAACATCTGTATCGCCGTAAGCTCCGCCGCCGACAGATTCGTCGAGAGGTGCGAACATAGCGGGGTGCTTTTTGGCAGCAGCATAAGCGTTTTCAGCAGCTTTAAGACATTCATCTGCAAAATCGCTGTCGATGTCCTTCCAGAGTCGTGCTGCCTGAGCAGCACAGGCTGCAAGATTGAGAGTAGCCGCAGTCGTCGGAGGTTTTACGATACGTTTCATATCATCATCGGCGGGAGCGATGCCGAGAGCTGTCCATTTCTCGTCATGGGCTTTATGATAAGCCATGTCCTTGTATTCGCCCTTATCGACTATCATTTTCAGCATCCATTCCATTTCCCAGCGTGTTTCGTCGAGAAGATCGGGGATACCGTTGTTATTTTCGGGAATGAGCATCGTACCGTCGGCATATGCCTTCTCAAAGCCGTACTTTACAGCTGTTTCGTACTGGTTCTGCATGAGCCAGAGTGAGAAGCCGCCGTTTACCACGTACTTGCCGTGATCTCCTGCATCGTACCAGCCTCCTGTAACGTCGATAGAACCGCTGCTTCCGGAATAGCCCCATGTCTGTTCTATCTCAGCCATATCCTTTGGGTGACCTGCGGCACGGGCGAGGGTATCTGTATCACCTGATGAGATGAAGTCGCTTTCTATCTCGATGCCGCTGCGGTTCTGATAGAAGTAGTTCAGGGAATCGTAAAGAAGGCTTGAGTATGCTGAAGAACCTCCGATAGTGAACTCGCGGCTCTCCGAACCGTCCGCAGCTTCGATATGGAAGGTGCCTTCCTTGTCAAGTTCTGTGAAGTCGATAACGTGTACCTCGTCATCGGAGTCCTTGTCAAGTCCGAACGGAGTGCTCTCGCCCTCGAAAACGGTCTTACCCGAGTCGTCCTTTACTTCAAACGCTACAGGTTTTGATGAATCGCTCAGGAGAGTAGCACGTTTTGCTCTCTTTGTAAAATAGCCTACCTGATTTGTGAGTATGCCTGCGCGTTCACATTCGTCGGGAGCCTTAAAGG
>CACZEJ010000148.1 GCA_902780115.1 Ruminococcus flavefaciens
AGAATTTGCGGAAAATGAGGAGTTCCTTCGCCGATTCAGAAATGAATCCAAGGCGATCGCTGTCCTCTCTCACCCCAATATCGTTAAGATCTACGATGTCGGCTTTTCCGAAAAGATACAGTATATCGTCATGGAGTATATTGACGGTATCACTCTGAAAGAGTATATCGAGGAGGAGAGAGTCCTTTCATGGAAGGATACGGTACACTTCGTTATACAGATACTCCGTGCTCTCCAGCACGCACATGATAAGGGCATCGTTCACCGCGATATCAAGCCACAGAACATTATGATGTTCACCGACGGTACTATCAAGGTCATGGACTTCGGTATCGCCAAGTTCGCCCGCGAAGAAGGTAAGACTGCTACCGATCAGGCTATCGGAAGCGTTCACTATATCAGTCCGGAGCAGGCAAGCGGCAACGTTACCGACGCTAAGAGCGATATCTACTCCGTTGGCGCTATGATGTACGAGATGCTCACGGGCAGAAAGCCTTTCGACAGCGACAACCCCGTTGCTATCGCTGTTATGCATATGCACGATATCCCCGAGCGTCCGAGACAGATCAATCCCGATATCCCCGACGGTCTTGAGGAGATAGTCCTCAGAGCTATGGAAAAGGCACCCGAGGACAGATACCAGACAACTGCCGAGATGATAAGCGATATCGAAGCCTTCAAGGCTGATCCGCATATCTCCTTTGGTTACTATACCGAGGATACCGACGAGAACAACGCCGAGATCCTTGACGGTACCGTGTCAGGCGGCGATATCCAGACCGAGAGCAGACAGGAAGTTGCCAATGCCTACGCTTCAAAGGCAAAGGCTCCTGTTACAGCTGCCGTAATGGCAGGCGGTGCGGGCGCAGGCGCAGGTGCAGGCGCTGTTGCACAGAGATACAACGACGCTTACCCGAGCAATAACAATTACAGCGACGAGGACGATGAGAACGAGGAAGAGGAGCGTTCATCACTGGTAGTTCCTGTTCTTACAGCAGTCGTAGTCGTAGTTATCATAGTTGCGGTGATCTTCGTAGCTACAATGTTCAGCGGCTTCTTTAAGAATATGTCCTTCGGCGGCAAGAACAAGATGCCCGATCTCTATGGCGTTGACTACAATATGGCAGTCTCCAAGTGGGGCAACAGCATCAAGTTCGAGATCGAGGGCTCAGAGTACGATGAAGCTGATGAAAACGCTATCATCAAGCAGAGCATCGAAGCAGGATCGGCATTCAGCAAGGGCGCTGTATGTAAGGTAACAGTAAGTAAGGGCATGGAGACTGTTGAAGTTCCTCATGTTGAGAATATGAACATCGAGATCGCTAAGGCACAGCTCACTGAGCGCGGACTTGAACCTGATGTTCGTAAACGGTCACATGATAAGGTGCTCCCGAACTACGTTATCAGCTCAGAGCCGAGCGAAGGTACACAGGTACACAAGGGCTCACAGGTAATCCTCTACGTCAGCATGGGTGCTAATGCTGAGCAGATGGAAATGGAGAACTACGTCGGCAAGACTGTTGACGACGCTGCAAAACTCGCAGGATATAAGAACCTCAAGGTCGTTACAGAGACTGAGCCTTCTTATGAGAAGGAAGGTACAGTTGTACGTCAGGATCCTGAAAAGGGTACAAAGATCGAGGGCGGTTCAACTATCACACTTTATGTCAGCGACGGTACTATCCCTGACGGTAAGGTTGACTTCAGCATCTCACTTCCATCAGATGCAAGCGGACGTTTCTGCATCGACTTCATCATCGACGAAAAGGGCAAGACAAAGACTGATTCTTCAGGAACTATCATCTGTCCTCAGATGTCAAGCTTCTCAAAGACTATCAGCGGATCAGGTAAAGATGTAAATGTAACTGCTATCCTTACAAATATGAACACATCAAAGAGCAATACACTCGGCTCTTACACATTCAACTTCGCTAACGGAACTTATACCACAAATTCCGAGGACATCTACGGTGCATTTGAGAGACTTGGCGGATTCCCGCAGCCTGAGACAGAAGCTCCTACAGAGCCTCCGACACAGTATATCGAGCCAACAACCAATAATCACAATACTCAGCCTACAACACAGGATCAGACAGGACGTGTTCCCGGTGTAAATGGCGAATGGGAACGTCCGAATACTCCTGATGGCTGGGAGGATTATAAACCTGGCATCAATGGTCGATGGGAGACACAGGAAGACGGACAGACAGTCTGGAAATGGTGGTATTAATGAGTACCGCAAATACCAGCGGAATAATTATAAAATGCTTAGGGGGACTCTACACAGTAGAGTCCCCTGACGGTATATATGAGTGCAAGGCGAGAGGTGTTTTCCGCAACAGGGGTATCAGTCCCTGCGTCGGCGACCGCGTGACCGTCGAGGACGGCGTTATCTCGGAGATAGCTGACCGAAAAAACTGTATCATCAGACCCCCCCTTGCCAATCTTGACCAGCTCATATTCATAGTCTCGACCTGCGAACCTGTGCCGAATTACCTTATTCTCGACAAGTTCATCGCTATCGCGGAGTATAAGAACATCACTCCTGCGGTGGTTATCACAAAGACAGATCTCGGTGACAGTACACCTATACATGATATTTATGGCAGAATAGGCATTGACGTGGCGGAAGTCCGCTATGATGATGAATCCACGATCAATGCGGTCAGAAAACTGCTGTGCGGTAAGATAAGTGCTTTCACGGGCAACTCGGGTGCGGGAAAATCTACGCTGCTTAACGCTATCGACCCGACGCTGAATATCGCAACAGGCGAGATCAGCCGCAAGCTCGGAAGAGGAAGACACACCACAAGACACGCGGAGCTCTATAAGCTCAGCGGCGGCGGTTATATCGCGGATACCCCAGGGTTCTCCACGTTTGATACCAACAGGTACGATATAATCCGCAAGGAAGAGCTTGCAGGCTGCTTCCGTGAGTTCGCCGAGTATACGGAGAACTGCCGTTTCAGGGACTGCGCCCATGTCTGCGAGAAGGGCTGCGCTGTTGTCGAAGCGGTGGAGCGCGGTGATATATCGGTTAGCCGTCATGAAAGCTACAAGACTATGTACGAAGAAGCTAAACAGCTCAAGGAGTGGGAACTGAAATGAACAGATGTGCAATATTTGCAGGCGGTGATCTGCCGCAGAAAGACAACGGCTGGAAGGAAGAACTGCGCAGAAAGACAGATCTTATCATTTGTGCAGACTGCGGCTACAGACACATGAAAGAGCTTGGAACAGTTCCCGATATCATTGTGGGAGATTTTGACTCGTATACCGAGCAGCTCCCCGAGAATGTTGAGATAATTTCAAGTATCCCCGAAAAAGACGATACGGATACCCTTATGGCTGTCAAGAAGGCGATAGAGCTGGGATATAAGAATATCGACCTCTACGGAGCACTTGGCGGTCCACGCTTTGAGCACAGCTTCGCCAATATCCAGACCATGATATATGCCTTTCAGCAGGGCTGTGACCTCAGGATAATAGGTGACAGCATACTCAGGATACAGAGTGCTGATGACGGCGAGGTGACTTATCCCGACGAGCTTGGCGAGCTTTATTTCTCGGTATTTGCTCTTACGGAGACAGTTAATATCGACTACCTGAAGGGGGTCAAGTATCCTCTCGAAAACCACTGCCTTGTGCAGTCCTTCCCGATCGGTGTCAGCAATGAGATAACCGAGGGAGCAGCAAGGCTTTGCGTAAACAGCGGACTTGCACTAATAATTACAACTCCTAAGTAACAAAAACGCCCCTGATGAATATAATGTAATATATCATCAAGGGAGGTACATACATTGAAGATAGTTGTTATCAGGAGCCCTAAATTCATATCGGGTATCCTCAGAGCCATATTCGGCATCAAAAAGGAAGAACAATAAGAAAAGGCTGAGAGCTTACGCTCTCAGCCTTTTGCTGTTTGTAATATCGTGTT
>CACZEJ010000149.1 GCA_902780115.1 Ruminococcus flavefaciens
GCGCAGCTCCTTATACTTTTTGAACATTGCAAGTGCTGATCTGCATTCGGTGTGGGTATCAAGGAAAAGTACCAGCTCTTTCAGTGCAAAATCATATTTTTTTATTTTGTTCAGAAGCATCTTACGTTCATTCATTCGGAACCACCTCCTGAAAACGGCAGATCAAGCTCTGGGAACAGAGTTCCTCTTGAAAATGCCTTCTCGTCATCATATATTTCTCCCCATTGCTGAAACGGCACATATGCCATTGCAGGCGGTGTATTCTGAGGGAATCTTGATACTGTATCATTTCCCTTATTCATAGCCATATTCATTCGGCTCAGCGACGCTTCTCTTTCGTGAAGGATAACGCCTTCAACATCGTCAAAAAGATCGAGATTCATACCGAGTCCTCCTTTCTCGTGCGGAGAACCTGTGCGAAGTTCTTCCGCACATTTTATAATATGAACATATTACGAATACTGACACAAAAAAGGTCTGAGCAGCATACTCAGACCTTTTTATCATCATTCAATTATTTCGATACTGCACCCTTTAAGGGTAAAGCGATACAGTTTGTTTTCTACGGCAAGGATTATATCCTCCTCCGAATCCTGCCCCTGAAAGACACCTGTAACTTCTCCTCCGTCATAGATAAGACGCATGATATTACAGTATGACACAACATTCAGTGTCTCTGTCTTTCCATTGCAGTCGCTTATGCAGTACCTTTCGCCGTTTTCGGTACACACATCATCAAAGCTCACAGGTGAGAGGAACAGCTTATCGGGAGCAGCCTCACTCCTTACAGGTTTGAGCTTACTGTAATCAAACTCCTTTATCATATCAGGAGTTAACTCGTCATTTCCGCTGTTGGCAGAAGCGAGCTTTATAAACATCTCCCCTATCTCATCAGGGGAAAGATCATTCACAAGCTGAGTCATCTCATTAGTCTTCAGGCTGTCAAAAAAACTGCGCAATTCCGCTCCCTTCAGTTCCTTTGCCTGCTTGCACAAAAACTCCCTCGGTCTTTTCCTTCTGAAGAACATTAATTATATCCCCGTCCTTTTTTCTTACTTGACTGCGATAAACGCCTGAACACCAAGAAGTGTTGCTGTTGTCATTATTGCTGCTGCAAGGATAACTCCAAGTGCAACAGCCAATACGCTCTTTTTAAAATCAAGTTCAAGCATACTCGCCGCAAGAGTTCCTACCCAAGCCCCCGTGCCAGGGATAGGGATACCAACGAAAAACAGAAGTGCCCAGAACATTCCCTTGCCTGCTTTTTCTTTAAGCTGTTCACCGCCGCGTTTTCCTTTGGTAAGGCACCATGTGAAGAACTTTCCGATAACAGGCTTGTCCGATCCCCATTCAAGGACTTTCCGCGCAAAGAAATAGATGAACGGAACAGGCAGCATATTACCTATCATACACAGCAGAACTGCGTACTGCCATTTTACTCCCATGCTGACACCTATCGGGATAGCGCCTCTCAGCTCCAATATAGGAACCATAGAGATAAGAAATGTAATGATGTACTTTTTCATACCACAACTCTCTTTCCTAAAAAATCATATACAATTTATTATCTCATATATTGTTATATATGTCAAGCATTTTATGCCATATTATGTAATTATTTGCTGAAATTCAACCGATCTTACAAAAAAGTCGGAGAAATACATCTCCGACTTTCCGAACTCATGCTCAATATGCGAGCACCGTATTTATTATGCCCTGATAAAGGCTTCCTGTCTGGCTGGCAAAATCAAAACCGAAGGCAGCAGGATTCTGAAGCTGCATAACGATGATATACGAGCCGCCCGACTTGTAATCGTTATAATCGCTGTAGGTGATGTTCTCGGCAGTGCGGTCATAGATATTTCGCAGGCATCCTGTGATATAAAGGATATCTCCGCTGCCTGTTTCCGCAGTACCTGTCTTGGCAAAGAACTCGTAGCCTTCGGGGATATAAAGTCCCAGATTATTTGCTACTCCGCGCATACCCTCGCGGATATTCTCGCGGCATTCCTCGGGGATACTTCCGATGACCTCATACGGCTGACTTCCGCCGACCAGCTGAGTATACGGGTCGTTGGTATCCACCACCTGCTGAAGCACGAAAGGCTTGACCATATCGCCAAACACGGCTTCTCTGCCGAGAGCTGCAAGATATATCGGGCAGGTACGAACATAAGCCTGTCCGAAAGCACTCCTGCGCAGATCATCGCGGCAGTAGATCTCGATATTATTGGTTATGGGACCGAAGTCACACTGGATAGTATCGCAGAAGTGGAACATATTATTAAGGTCTGCGAGAACTGTCTCCGTACCCAGCGTATCGAACACCTTCGCAAAGTAGATATTGCTGGAATTTACGAAAGCCGAATAAAGGGTTCTTTCGGGAACAGGATAAGCTCCTGTATCATGATCCCAGTTGACTATAGTAGCACCGCTGTCCACCCATGTACCGTCATCGTAGAGGAAGCATGAACCTGGAGCCGCATTCTGGAAAGCCTTGTTCGCAACCGTACCCTCCCAGAGGTTCTCCCTGTAGCCGGGATCGGCATAGAACTGCTCGGGATCGTAATTAGGATAGGACACCTCCGCCAGTACAGAGCCGTCTGTACGAAGCACAACAATAGACCCTGCCATGCCCATTTCCGCCATATAATTTGACAGTGCCGACTGTACGTCCGCATCTAAGGTAAGCCGAATGGACTGACCTACCATATCGTTGTCGCCCACAGGTGAAGGATTCTTCACGCGCATGAGGTCGCCGAAGGTATCGTCGAAGCCTGCCGAAGCGTCGCTGATGATATTGCCGAATGAGTAACCGCACCCCTCACCGTACAAACGCTGGTCATCATTCTCCCCTGCATAAGTGCCGTATGTAACGAGTTTATAGTTGGTGTCGTAGATATTTCCCCTGTAGACCAACGCAGTGGTCGTAGTAGTTGTTGAAGTTGTCGTTTCTTCTGTTGCTGCAGTGGTCTGTGGTTCGGACTTCTTTTTCTTTGCCGAATTATTGTTTTTTTCGCCGTGGAAACTTACTTGTCCAACTTCTGCTGAACAGGACGGAAACGACAGTACCGCAGCTGCTGCAACGAGCAGCGGCACGAGCCTTCTTCCCCAGATTTTCATTAATGAATACCGCCCTTGTTATTTATTTATCAACTGGACTGCGCCGCATAAAACAGCGCAGAAAACGTTCATGATTATATTATACATTCTTTTCCTTTATTCGTCAATACGTTTTAAAAAATAAAATAATAAAACTCCCTTCCGCATCTTCAAAAGGGAGTTTTATACAAAAACAGAGCATCATCTTCCGATGACTATGTTCAATATGCTGCTATAAATTCCTGCTGATTGAGAAGCGAACTCAAAACCGTGTGCAGCAGGATTCTGTATCTCCATTACCATGACATACGAGCCTGTTTCACCGTAGCTGTCATAACTGTCCCAATGTGAAGAACCGCTGTCATTATTATTCCTTGCGCAGCCTGTGATATAGAGGAAATCCCCCTTCCAGCCCTCAGCTGTACCTGTTTTTGCATAGAAGCTGTATCCGCCGGGAACATAAACTCCGATATCCGAGCCTACAGCAGACATACCGTTAAGGAGATTCTGGCGATAATCCACAGGTATAGAAGCTATGACCTCATTGTCTGCCGAGCCGCTTCCTATCTTCACCGAGCTGTCATTGGTGTCCACGATGTCCTTGACAACGAAAGGCGTAACCATGTCTCCGAAAGCAGCTTCTCTGCCGAGAGCTGCAAGATATATCGGACAGGTGAGCACGTATGACTGACCGAATGCGCTCCTGCGCAGGTCGTCATCGCAGTATATCTCGATATTATTGTTAAGCTCACCGAAATCGCACTTGATATTATCATCAGCACCGAAATGGAATATCGAACTAAGGTCTGCAAGGACGGCATCAGCACCTATCTGGTCGAATGCCTTGGCGAAAAAGATATTGCTGGAGTTGACAAATGCCGAGCTGAGCGAACGCTCAATAGGATAGCTGCCCTTATTTGTCTCGTGATCCCAGTTGACTATAGGGAAACCGCCTACTTCCCATGTTCCATCGTCGTGTACCGAGTATACGCCGTGCTTGTCGGCAATGACCTCGGACATTATCTTGAAGCAGGAACCGGGTTCGTAGTTGCTGAATGCCTTGTTGCCCGTATCTCCCCATGCAAGGTCATCGTTCGGGGACTGGTCTGCAACTGCATTCGGGTCGTAGGACGGGTAGTTTACCTGTGCCATTATCGAGCCGTCTGTCCTCAGCACGACTACTGTTCCCACGATGTTGTTGCTTTCCATGTAGCTGTATATCTCGTTCTGAACGTCGCCGTCGAGGGTGAGCTTTATGGACTGTCCCAGAGAGCTGTCCGAAGCCATGGGAGTTGTCAGCTGTTTATCGAAGGTAAGGTCGAAGCCCTCAGACATGGGCGCAATGATATTTGCAAACGAAACTGCATAATTATCCGCAAATACTCTGCGCTTGCCGTCCTCTCCCGCAGAAACGAGGAGCTTTCCCTTGACATCGAATATACTGCCCTTTCTCACGTTTGCAGCAGGCTTTGTCTCCGCAGGAACGGTGGTCACCTGAGCAGTTGTGGTCTCAGCAGGAACTGTTGTCGCGGAAGTTGCTGCCGAAGGAGTATCGTCTGTATTTGCCTGTCCCACAGATGACGAGCATGAAGCCGTACCTGCAAGTAAAGCCAGTGAAGCAGCAAAAGCTGCAAATCTTTTTATCTTCATTTTTCATATTCCTCATAAAAAATAGTTCAAAATATATGACCAGCTTCAATTATATACCAAATTCCACATTTCGTCAAGCCTGCTTCAGCCGTCAACCATTAGCCCCTTCAGCCGTCAGCCATTAGCCCTTAGCCGAAAGTGTTCGTTTACGCTCACATTATTTAAGTAATCGCCGAAGGCAACACAATTGGCTAACAGCTAAAAGCTAAAGGCTCAAAAACGCTGCCCTCTTTACAAATGAATTAAATCGTAGTATAATAGTAGGGTAAGATTTTAATTAATGGAGGAATTCATATGTATATAACTTGTCTTGACCTTGAAGGAGTTCTCGTTCCTGAGATATGGATCGCTTTTGCTGAAGCAAGCGGTATCCCCGAGCTGAAAAAGACCACCCGCGATGAGCCTGATTACGATAAGCTCATGACATGGAGACTCGGCGTTCTCAAGGAGCACGGTCTCGGTCTCAAGGAGATACAGGACACTATCGCTAAGATCGACCCTATGCCCGGCGCTAAGGAGTTCCTTGACTCTCTCCGCGAACTCGGACAGGTCATCATCATCAGTGATACATTCACTCAGTTCGCAGCTCCTCTCATGAAGAAGCTGGGCTGGCCTACTATCTTCTGCAACAGTCTCGAAGTAGCTGAAAACGGCGAAATAACAGGCTTCAAGATGCGCTGCGAGAAATCAAAGCTCACCACTGTAAAGGCTCTCCAGTCCATAGGCTACGACACTATCGCAAGCGGCGACAGCTACAATGACCTCGGCATGATCGAGGCAAGCAAGGCAGGTTTCCTTTTCAGAAGCACTGAGCAGATCAAGAAGGATCACCCCGAGCTTCCCGCATACGAGACATATGACGAGCTTCTCGAAGCTATCAAAAAGGCAATGGCAGACTGATTTCTGCTGATATAAAGTAATTCAAGAGCGGAGGAATAGTTATGAGCTACAGCTTCAATGCAGAGAAAGTTACACAGGAAGTAGTCGATTGGGTACGTGACCTCTTCGAGAAAACAGCTTCACCGACTACAAAGGCAGTCATCGGCATATCAGGCGGCAAGGACAGCTCCGTAGCAGCAGCGATATGCGTAAAGGCACTGGGCAAGGACAGAGTTATCGGCGTTCTCATGCCGCAGGGCGAGCAGTCGGATATCTCCTACAGCCACCTTCTGGTCGATACTCTCGGTATCGAGCACTATGTCGTAAATATCGGCGACACGGTAAGCTCATTCATGAACGAACTGAAAAAGCACGTCGAGCCTTCAAATCAGGCTATCGTCAACACTCCTGCAAGGATCCGCATGACGACCCTGTATGCGATCGCAGCTTGTCACAACGGCAGAGTTGTGAACACCTGCAACCTCTCCGAGGACTGGGTAGGCTACTCAACTAAATACGGCGATGCCGCAGGAGACTTCTCCCCTCTCTCCGATCTTACCGTTACCGAAGTATTGCAGATAGGTGAGTATCTGGGAC
>CACZEJ010000150.1 GCA_902780115.1 Ruminococcus flavefaciens
TAATGTGCTATCCACCAGGTATACCCATACTCGCCCCGGGAGAACTTATCACTCCCGAGATAATTGAGTATATAAAGTATGCCAAGGAAAAGGGCTGCCAGATGACAGGTACAGAAGACATAAATATAGAAAGACTTAACGTACTTGATTTTTAACTATATGCGCAGTATTTTATTACACTATATATTTTTTAAGGAAGGTTTTGTAAAATGAATATGAAAAAAGTTGGAATCACAATGAACATACTTATGGGAGTTTCTCTCAGTTTTTGTCTTTCACTTTTAGGTAATCTCACATCTGCGGACGGCTTCAAGCCAATAGCTTTTATTGCAAGCTTCATAGTAAGTACGATAATCAGCCTTCTCATAGGCTTCCTTATACCGATGAGAAAGATCGAGAGCGGTGCAGTCAAGGCAATGAACCTCAACGAGCGCAGCCTGCCTGCAAGTATCATATCATCGCTCATCTCTGACATTATTTATACCCCTGTCATCACACTTGCCATGATAGCGCTCGCACGCAAAATGGCTATGAAGATGAGCAACGGTCACGCACAGCTCCCGCCATTCGGAGCAATGTTCGGAAAATCGCTCATAATCAGCTTTATTGTTGCATTTTTCATTATCTTTATCCTGACACCTGTCTATCTGAAGTTTTCCATGAAACGTGCAGGTATTGATATCGGCGCCGGCGGACCGCCTGCTGACAGAAAATAATTTTACGGTCATGTAGGGGGCGATGCCTACATCGCCCCGATTATTGCGGGCAGATGTGAGTATCTGCCCCTACAATCAGCTAACGGCTAAGATCCTACCTCTGCAAGGCGGAGAGCAGATCAAGAACGGAGGTATAGTATGGAATTATGGTTCACGGAGAGACATACTCCTAATGTTAAGTTTTCAATAAAGGTCGATCATCAGCTCTACAGCGGAAACAGCGAGTTTCAGCGCATAGATGTGTTTGATTCCAAGGAATTCGGACGCTTTCTCACTCTCGACGGCTACATGATGCTGACTGAAAAGGACGAGTTCATATACCACGAGATGATAACTCATGTTCCCATGGCTGTCCACCCTAATCCGAAAAATATACTTGTTATCGGTGCAGGCGACGGCGGAGTAGTCCGCGAGCTGACCCGTTATCCCTCCGTTGAGAGCATCGACCTCGTGGAGATCGACGAGCTCGTTGTGGAGGTGAGCAAGAAATTCCTGCCCACCACAGCCTGCCGATTCGACGACCCGAGGGTACACGTTTACTATGAGGACGGCGTTAAATTCATTCGCCGCTGTACAGACCAGTACGACGTTATCATCGTGGATTCCACAGACCCGTTCGGTCCCGGTGAGGGACTCTTTACCAAGGAGTTCTACGGAAGCTGCTTCAAGGCGCTCCGTCACGACGGCATCATGGTAAATCAGCATGAGAGCCCCTTCTATGACGAGGACGCGGCAGCTATGCAGCGCTCACACAAGCGTATCGTGGAGAGCTTCCCCATAAGCAAGGTCTATCAGGCTCATATCCCCACATATCCTTCGGGACACTGGCTTTTCGGCTTTGCTTCAAAGAAATATCACCCGACAAACGACTATAACGGTACAAAGTGGAGTATGCTCGGCATAAAGACACGTTACTACAACCCGAGACTTCACACAGGAGCCTTTGCGCTCCCATGCTATGTAGAGGAGCTTCTTAGAGATGTTGAATAAGAATATACAGACATTTATCGCCTGTGACAGCGAGTACGGGGATTCAAAGATCGTACTCTTCGGAGCAGGCTTCGACGGTACCACAAGCTTTCGCCCCGGCACAAGATTCGCACCTTCTGTCATAAGGAATGAGAGCTTCGGCATCGAGACATACAGCCCTTATCAGAATAAGGACATGACAGACTACAGCTACTTTGACAGCGGAGATCTTGAACTCCCATTCGGAAGCACAGAACGCGCAGTAGCTGATATCACTTCACGGGCAGATCAGATACTCAGCGACGGAAAGCTGCCGTTCATGATAGGCGGCGAGCATCTTGTAACTCTGGGTTCTGTAAGGGCAGTCAAGGAAAAATACAGCGACCTGTATATCGTTCATTTTGATGCACACGCAGACCTGAGAGATGACTATCTCGGTCAGCAGCTCTCACACGCCTGTGTACTGAGAAGATGCCACGAGCTTGTGGGCGACGGTCATATCTTCCAGTTCGGTATACGCAGCGGCGACCGTGAGGAGTTTTACTTTGCAGACGAGCATACGGAGATGCATAAGTTCAGTTTCGACGGCCTTGAAGAAGTTGTTGAAAAGCTCAAGGGCAAGAACGTGTACTTTACCCTTGACCTTGATGTGCTCGATCCGTCAATATTCCCGGGAACAGGTACTCCCGAGGCAGGCGGCGTGACCTTTGACGAGCTTCGCAAGGCAGTAACTCTGGTGTGCAGCAAGCTGAATATAGTTGGCTGCGATGTGAACGAGCTCAGCCCTGTTTACGACCAGAGCGGAGTATCCACAGCAGTTGCCTGCAAGATAATCAGGGAGATGCTTCTGGCTCTTTCGTAAGGGAAAAGCGTGATGTAGGAATATTTGGGGAAAATCATACATGAACAAAAGGGGTAAAAAAATGAACTACAATAATAACGGCGAATACAATAAATATGACGACAATAAGTACGATTACAACGGGCAGGAGTATGACCCGTCCTATGATAATGGAGCAGCTCCCGAAGTATCAATGTTCTCTCCCGAGGAGATCAAGAAAGCTAAAAAAAGAGTGAACAAACGTCTTGGCTGCCTTATCGCAGTGCTCACATTCCCTATCTGGATTACTGGTATAATGATGCTGATCGGAGGAACAAGTTCGCTCATAAGCTATTATCATGCTAAAGGACATTGTACCGAACTCGTAATAGGAGAGATAGAATCTATAGACACATGGGTACACCATAACTCAAGGGAAGATGGTGGGGACAGTGTGGGTTTTGCTCCTGTTTACAGTTATGAATATAATGGAAAACCATATATAAAGAAAGAATCCGCCTATTCATCTGAACCGGAATTCAGTGAAGGTGATGAGGTGGAGATATATGTCGATCCCGATGATCCGACAACAATATTTGTCCCTTCTTATAAAAAGAATAAGGATACGTCGGTAGCTTTTACAGTCGCAGGTGGAGGAATAACGCTGGTTTTTGCTCTTTTGATATTTAATGCAGGAAGATTAATGGTAAGAAAAGAATCAGACATGGACTGAAAAGGGATAAAAATGAGCTACGAAGAAGATGATAAGTACAGGATAAATTACGATTCTCTTGATTCGCCCGATTTTAAAGAAAGCTCGGATTATGATGCAGAGGTCGAAAATGAGGACGAGTTCAAGATAGATTACAGCAGTTTTGATGATCTTGATTATAAGAATATTCCCGATAATGAAAAGAATGTTCAGAAAGAATTCGATAAATTATTAAACCGTTTTGAGTTTCTGGGGTGCGTTCCTTTTATACTGGCAGGTGCTGTATTCTTCATTGTAGGTGCAGTCGGACTTATCTCGACGCACTTGGCAAAAAAGAACTGCACTGAGCTTGTTGAAGGTGAAGTGATCCA
>CACZEJ010000151.1 GCA_902780115.1 Ruminococcus flavefaciens
ATGCTGCGCGACCACGGTATCGAAGTAACCGAAGGGATACTCCGCGAGGAATGCGATGCGCTCAACGAGATATTTTTCCACTTCATAACTACGGGTATGCCCTTTGTGACTATGAAGTACGCCATGACAATGGACGGCAAGATAGCCTGCTATACGGGCAATTCCAAATGGATAACGGGAGAAGCTTCCCGTGCTCATGTCCAGAAGGAGCGTCTTCGCCACAGTGCAATAATGGTCGGAGTTGGTACTGTACTTGCAGATGATCCCCTGCTCACCTGCCGACTTGAAAACGGTCGTGACCCTCTGCGCATAATATGTGACAGCTCCCTGAGAACTCCTCTTGACAGCAATATCATTAAGACCACAAAGGAAGTCCCGACTGTTATCGCCACCATATCCGATGACATTGAAAGAATTTCTCTGTACGAAGCCGCAGGCTGCCGTATTATAAAGACCTCTCCTAAGGACGGTCATGTGGACTTATATGAGCTCATGAAGACACTCGGCAGTGAAAAGGTCGACAGTGTTCTCCTTGAAGGCGGCGGCGAGATGAACTGGTCTGCGCTGAATGCAGGCATAGTGTCAAAGGTACAGGCATATATCGCTCCGAAGCTCTTCGGCGGGAACGGCAAAACTCCTGTCTCAGGCACGGGCGTACCTGCACCTGATAAGGCATTCATGCTCGAAAACAGCCGAATAATTAATATCGGAAATGATATAATGATAGAAAGTCGGGTGAAAAAATGTTCACAGGTATAATTGAGGAAGTCGGAACTGTAAAAACAGTACAGCGAAGCGGCAGCTCCTCATTCATTGAGATAGAAGCAAAAAAAGTGCTGGAAGGAACTCAGCTCGGCGATAGTATCGCTGTTAACGGAGTGTGCCTGACGGTGACACAGCTCAGCGGCTCTCATTTCCGCGCAGATGTCATGAACGAGACCCTCAGCCGCTCGTCACTGGGACAGCTCAGGTCGGGCAGCAAGGTCGATCTCGAACGTGCTATGGCTGCAAACGGCCGCTTCGGCGGACATATAGTCTCAGGACATATCGACGGTACAGGTACCATATCTGAAATAAAAGCCGACGGTATCGCCGTATGGTACACTGTCAGTGCATCGCCTGATATACTTAGGTATATCGTCGAAAAAGGCTCCGTTGCCATCGACGGTATCAGTCTCACGGTCGCAAAAGTCACTGACGCTTCCTTCAGCGTGTCCGTTATCCCACACACTGCCGCTCAGACGGTTCTCGGCGCTAAAAAGGCAGGAGATATCGTAAATCTTGAAAATGATATCATCGGCAAGTACGTGGAAAAGCTCATGAAGCCTGCGGAAACTCCGCGTTCGGGCGGCATAACTATGGAATTTCTCGCCAAAAACGGTTTTTAAGGAGAAGCAACTATGAAAGCATTTAAAACATTGCTGGCATCATCACTTATCCTTTCGGCTGTGTTTACGGGCTGTGCCAACAGCAAGGACAGCAGCGAGATAAAGGTTGGCGATGTCACTATCGACCTCAATGATGTCAGCAAAGAATACTCAATGAACCTCGATTTCGGAAATGACTATTTATTTGAAACGCCAAAGCCTATAGATACGGTATCCGTAAATATCCCCACAGGCAACATTGTTATTGAGCACTCAGGCGATGACAAGTCGGGCTTTTCGCTTGACTATAAGATATACGGCAATTCCGAGGATACTATCCGTGAGATCAATGAGCATATCCACTCTGTCTCCGAGATAAAGGACAATACCCTCATTATAAAGCTGGTGGAAGCCCAGACCTGTGAAGATCTCGAACCATGGCTCAAAAAGAACTATCCCGACTGCCGCGTTGAATACGACACATACATCACAGTTCCCGTATACGTCACAAACTACAATACTGTCTGCGGTGTGGGAAATATAAGTTTTGTTGATATGGCAGGAAGCTTCAATACCGATGTAAGCGTAGGTAATATCACATTCTCGGGTAACGAGATAACGGGTCCCTCCACCATAAAGTGCAATACGGGCAATATACAAATGAACGGCAACGTCTATAAGGCTAAGACCGATATATCTGCTGAAACGTGCAATATTACCTTCTGCCTGCCGCTTGAGGGCTCTGACGGAGCTGACATCAGTGTTTCTGCAAATACAGGCGATATAAATGTTACAGGTATAAAAAACTTTGAGACAAAAGAAGATAAAAAAGACGGCCTTTCGCAGAAGCTGTCTATAAATACCGAAAACTGCGATATCAGCTTTTCAACCGTTACAGGTAAAATAAACATAGAGAAGGAGTAATCTTAATGTTCCAGTACAACACTGTAGAAGAAGCCTGCGAGGCTCTCCGAAACGGCGAAATAATCCTCGTTACAGATGACGAGGACAGAGAAAACGAGGGCGATATGATCTGCGCCGCACAGTTTGCGACAACAGAAAATGTCAACTTCATGGCAGTTCATGCAAAGGGTCTGATCTGTATGCCAATGAGCTCTGCCCTCTGCGACAGGCTGCATCTGCCGCAGATGGTGGACTACAACACCGATAACCACTGCACGGCTTTCACGGTGTCCATTGACCATGTGAGCACTACAACAGGCATATCTGCCGAGGAGAGAGGTCTGACAGCGCGTATGTGCGTTTCACCTGACTCAAAGCCTGAGGACTTCCGCCGTCCCGGTCATATGTTCCCGCTTACTGCCAAGAAAAACGGCGTTCTTGAACGAGAAGGACATACAGAAGCTACAGTTGACCTTATGCGCCTCGCAGGTCTCGAGGAGTGCGGTCTCTGCTGTGAGATAATGCGCGATGACGGCACCATGATGAGAGCCGAAGAATTACAGAAAAAAGCTAAGGAATGGGGCATGAAGTTCATCACCATAAAGGCTCTTAAGGAGTACAGAAAGGTGCATGATGTACTGGTAGAGTGCGTGGCAAACACAAAGCTCCCCACAAAATACGGCGAATTCCGTGCTCTCGGCTACGTAAACAAACTCAACGGCGAGCATCATGTGGCTCTTGTAAAGGGCGATATCGGCGACGGAAAGGATATACTCTGCCGCGTACACTCCGAGTGCCTCACAGGTGACGCTTTCGGCTCGCTGAAATGCGACTGCGGACAGCAGTTCGCAGCGGCTATGACCCAGATCGAAAAGGAAGGACGCGGAATACTCCTCTATATGAGACAGGAAGGACGAGGCATCGGTCTTATCAATAAGCTCCGCGCATACGAATTGCAGGACAAAGGCATGGACACTCTCGAAGCAAACATCGCCTTAGGCTTTCCCGGAGATCTCCGCGAATATTACATCGGCGCACAGATCCTCCGCGACTTAGGCTGCAAGACACTCCGACTGCTGACCAACAACCCCGACAAGGTATACGGTCTCAGCGGCTTCGGACTGGAGATAAAGGAGCGTGTACCGATACAGGTGGACGCTACCGCATACGATCTGTTCTATCTCAAGACAAAGCGCGACAAGATGGGACATATCCTGGATTATTGAGGTGAACGCTATGGGTATCTGGTGGTATTTTGCAACTGTTATGGCTTCATTAGGAATACTTTATTCTCTTCTTACCGCTGTTAATCTT
>CACZEJ010000152.1 GCA_902780115.1 Ruminococcus flavefaciens
CCGAAAGGAAGCCTGCGCCGAACTCCAGTCCCCTGACATTGGGGATACCGAAAATGAGCTGTGCGATGTTGTTTTCAAGTCCGTCAAATATAGGAGAGCCGATACCCGCAGGCACATTTACAGCGGCACACTCTATAACACCGCCCAAGGACTCGCCGCCCTCCTCAGCCTTGTTTATATCCTCGATCATAGCCCAGCCCTTGCGGTCGTTAATAACGGGGAAATCCTTGTTTCTCACGCTGAGAACGCCGTCACGGGTAATATTTACAGGGTCGAAGGGATTATCCTTGGTATTGTGGATCTGAAGTATATGCGCTCCTGTGTATATGCCGCGCCTTTCAAGTATCTGGGCGCAGACAGCTCCTGCAAAGCAGAGCGGATCGGTAGCGCTGTCGGAAAAGTGACCGCCGTCACGAACATCATTGAAGCCCCTGTATCTCACAGTACCTGTATAATCAGCATGACCGGGACGCAGAAGCGGATCCTTCGGTTCGTGCTGCGGAGCAGATGCGTTCCTGTTCTGCAGCAATGCACAAAGAGGCGCACCTGTAGTACGGTCATTGAGTATACCCGATAAGATATGAGGCATGGAATCTACGGCAACTCCGCTGCCGCAGGAATATCTTCTTGCCATGAAGCGCGAAAGCTCCTCAGCGTCTATAAACTCTCCCGAAGGCAGATTGTCCACGGTAACACCGATAGCAGGACCATGAGCTTCGCCGAACAAAGAGACAGATATCCGATTATTCCAGAATGATGACATTAGCTTTACCTCCGAGCATTTTGTAGTCGTCAAAGAAAGCAGGGTAGGATTTTTCAGCAGCTTCAGCGCCTTTTATGACCACTTCTCCGTCAATGCGCGTTGCAGCAATAGCTGCCGCCATGACTATTCTGTGGTCACCGAAACTGTCGACCGTTCCGCCGTGCATTGCGCCTGTAGGGTGGATAATAAGTCCGTCATCAGTCACAGTGACACTTCCGCCGAGACCGTTCAGCAAAGCAGCTGTTGTCTGTAAGCGGTCGCTTTCTTTTATTTTAAGTCGTTTAGCGTTGTATATTACCGAATCGCCGCTGCCGAAAGCTCCCAGAACAGCCAATATCGGCACGAGGTCAGGGATATCCGAGCAATCGGCGTTATAATGTCCGATATTGTTATTATAGCACATATTATTGATAATTTCAAGGATTTTCTTATCACCTTGAACACTGTTTTCGTTAAGATTATGGAGCTCGACCTGTGAACCCAGAGCATTTGCAACACAGAAAAATGCTGCCTGAGAGTAGTCTCCCTCGATCTTTTCATCATGAGGAGCATATTTCTGACCGCCCTTGATCTTGAAACCGTTCTCCGACTCATCTACCGAAACGCCGAATCTTCGCAGAGTATCAATGGTTATGTCAACATACGGACGGGATTCGAGGTGTGATGTCAGGACTATTTCGGAATCGCCTTCAAGCATCGGCAGCGCAAAGAGAAGTCCTGTTATGAACTGCGAGGAAACATCTCCCTCTATCTCAAAAATGCCGCTTTTAAGCCTGCCCGAAATAGTGAACGGCATGGTATTGTTATAATCGAAATCAACGCCGTTCTTTCCAAGCTCTCTTGTGAAGATATCTATAGGACGCTGAGGAAGTCTACCCCTGCCGCGGAATTCGGTAGTTTTTCCGAGAGCTGCTGCAACAGGTATGATGAAACGAAGGGTCGAACCGCTCTCGTTGCAGTCAATAACGCTGTCGCCCGCAGGTCTTCCGCCTGCGCCTTTGACTGTTATATCTCCGCCGTCAACGGTGAATTCAGCTCCGAGAGCCGTCATTGCTCCGATCGTTGCTTCGATGTCCTTTGACATGGTAACTCCGCTCAGGTGTGAAACTCCGTCAGCAAGTGCCGCACATATTATAGAGCGGTGAGCGCAGCTCTTTGAAGCGGGAACGCTGAGCTTTCCGCGCAGCACCGAAGGTCTGATAGCTATATCCATTCTCAGCCCTCCATAAGTCGGCAGAATTCGGCAAAAGGTACCTTTACGATCTCGCTCTTGCCTACTTCATTGCATATTATGTAGTTTATGTTCTTGGCTTCGTTCTTTTTGTCCTTGACACAGAACGGAAGAAGCTCACTCATAGGGATATCGCTTCCTGTGGGGAGCTTATATGCCTCAACACACTTCTTCAGTCTCTCGGAAAGCTGAGGTGCGAGCTTGTCCGTTATCATGCACATTCCTGCTGCGACACCGTTTCCGTGAGGATAATCGGTATAATTGTGCCAGCCTTCAAGCGCATGACCGAGAGTATGACCAAAGTTGAGTATCATGCGCTCTCCCCTGTCAAACTCATCATTCTCGACTACCTGACGCTTGATATCTATGCAGGTGTATACCATTTCGTCCATAATATCATCAATATCTTCAATACTGTGCGACTCCATAAGCTCAAAAAGCTTCTCGTCGCGTATCATGCCGTACTTTATGCACTCGCCCATGCCCTCGGAAAGTATGCTCTCGGGAAGAGTTTTAAGCGTATCGCTGTCGCATATGACCAGTGCAGGCTGCTTGAAAGCACCTACGAGATTCTTTCCGCCTGCGATATCTATGGCTGTCTTTCCGCCGACAGATGAATCCTCCTGTGAAAGCAGCGTGGTAGGTATCTGTATGAACTCAACTCCCCTGAGATAAGAAGCAGCCGCAAAGCCTGTGATATCGCCTACGACACCGCCGCCGAGAGCAACTACGATATCACTTCTCGTGATATTGCTCTCACAGAGGAAATCGTATATTTTTCCCAGAATTGCAAGACATTTCGACTGCTCTCCGTTCGGGAACGAGAATACTGTACACTCAAAGCCTGCCGCTTCCATTGACTCCCTGACAGTCTGCAAATGGAGCTTTTCAACTATATCATCGGTGATTATCGCAGCCTTTCTCGAAGCTGTTACCTTTGCGATATATTCACCGCTCTTTTTTATGCCGTCTCTCTCGATCAGGACATCGTAAGGGTGGCTCGTATTCAGATGTATCTTTTTCATAAAAAGACCTCCTATATCAAGAACTCCGCCGCTTTTGCACCAAGCTGCGGTAAAATAACCAAACAGTCAGACCGCCGACGAGCTGTCTGCGGTCATAAAAAATTATACCATATACCTTTAATACTGTCAACACTTTTTCACACTAAAACTTTTAATTGCTGAATTGAAATACTGACTCGCCGCCATTATCTTTGTGCAGTTGATACAAGTTATAATAACTTTCTTGACAACACTTGTAATATTCACACTATGTTCATAAAATATCAAACATTAACACATTATATTATGATATAATGTCAATATATAAAAATTCTGTAACAGGCTTATTGTCTGTTCGGAGGGGATATGTATGATCTTTAATGAGTATATGAGAGCTGTCGAGCGCTTTATAAGAAAGACAATGGCGCTTACTGCGGCAACTCCTGATGAGATCGCCGCTATTCTTGAGGAACTGTGTGTGCTGCTAAGAATAGGCAAAGTCGAAATGCTTGCCTATACCAATGAAGCTTCAGAGCACCTTGGTCTGTATACACCGCACTGTTACTACGACTGCGGTCATGTC
>CACZEJ010000153.1 GCA_902780115.1 Ruminococcus flavefaciens
CCTTTACGTCCATCTCGGCGAGGGCAGAGAGTATTATCTCATCGCTTACAGAGGTATTGCCGTATATCTCTATGGTAACTACTACCTGAGAGAAGTAAAAGGCAGCGGCAACAGCGATAACAGCTCCTATGAGCAGACCTATCCGCCGTCTGTAGCGGTATATCCTTGCGGAAACGCTGTCGTACTCGGCTGTTTTTAATGTTATGTCATTTTCGTCGGCGATGATACGCATTTTTTTCATATCGCGGCGCAGGATATCGCAGTGGAACATATCACCGCGGCAGTATTGTCTTTGGCAGCCGATACCGTTTTCGTGCAGCAGGTTTATGAATTTACTGAGTTTTTTGCCCTGAGCGTTTATCCTGACATATCTTCGTGTTCTGAGGTCCATTGCGGCTGCTCCTTTCTGAGAATTCTATTTGTTCAATGTTTCCGCGGATAACAATGCCGCCTGTTCTGAAATCGTAAGCGCGGAGGCAGCTTCCGCGGATACTTATCCGCAGCGTCCCCGAGAGCAGTCTCATGTATACTTCGTTGCATTCCTCTATTTTTTCGCAGTTGTCGAGGATAAGTTCATTTTTCCCCGATATGTGCATATCTGAATTCAGGCAGAGCTTTTCGCGGGAGAGCTCTTTTAGCCGTTCAAACATTTGCATCACTCCTGTATAATTTATCACTTCCAATAATATGATTAATGGGGTGATGATTATGAAGGAAAAAGCCGTGAAAGTGTTAAAATACGTGTTATTTGCGGCGATATCTGCGTTTTGCGTCACGGATACGGCAGAAGTTGCGGCGGCAGTTGGCAAGAGCGTGGACAAATGCATGGAGGTAGTCATACCGTCGCTGTTTGCAATGATGGTGATATCCTCGCTGTTTATAAGGAGCGGACTGAACGGACATTATCCGCGTTGGCTCGGAAAGTTCAGCAGGACGGTGTTCGGCATGGAGGGCTATGTATTTCCCATATTCACGTTCGGAATGTTTGCAGGCTATCCTGTAGGAGTGAAGATGCTCTGTGACGAATATTCGGCAGGAAGGCTCTCAAAGCGCCGTGCAGAGCTGCTTTCGGGACTGTGCTTCGGTGCCGGGCCCGCGTTTGTTTTTGGCTGCATATCGCGGCAGCTCTACAGCTCGGACAGGGCTGGGCTCATTATATTGATATCGAACATCGCCGCCAATGTGCTTCTTGCGCTGATAATGTCAGTACCTTTGCGCAGGACGTTTCAGGAGCACACCCATAAGCGCCGCAGCGGTCTGTCCGCGGATATGCTCACAGACTGTGTGATGCAGAGCGGAAGAGCTATGGGCAGGATATGCGTGATGATAGTATTCTTTTCCGTGTTCAGCGCTTTCTTCTCACGGACGGGGGCAGCAGCAGCGGGGGAGCTTTTGGAAAAGCTCCCCGACCTTGACCGCGAAAGCGGCAAGGTCATAGTCGCCGCACTGTTTGATGTGACGAATACGGGAGATCTTCCGTGCGGCGACTGGCTGCTGCTGCCCTATATCAGCGCCGCGACAGCCTTTGGCGGCTTGTGTGTCATGATGCAGATATCAGGGATAACAGCAGGCAGGCTGTCCCTCAGACCGTTCGTACTGTTAAGGAGTGCGGCAGCGGTGCTGAGTTTTTGCATATGCAGGCTGATAACGCCATTGCTGATGGTCGGAGAAACGGTTTCGGTGTCGGCAGTAAAGGCAGAAGGAGTGAGCAGTCGGACACCTGTTCCGTCGGTGCTGCTTATAATAATGACAGCGATGCTGATGCTGGAATTTGACAAAAAAAGAGAAAGAAATACAGCCTGACACACAGAAAACTTCACGAAGAAATGCTATATTTGTGTACAATGACAAAAATTGTGAAAGCTTGCAGAAAAGACTTGATTTATTGTAAAAAGGTGGTAAAATATAATTAGCACTCAGAGACAAGGAGTGCTAAACATTGATTCGTAATTAATTTTCAGGAGGTATATATCATGACTATCAAACCTTTACAGGACAGAGTAGTAGTTAAAATGGTGGAAGCTGAGGAGACTACCAAGAGCGGTATCATTCTTTCAGGTTCAGCTAAGGAAAAGCCTGAGGTAGCTGAGGTCGTTGAAGTTGGACCTGGTACTTCTGATGTTAAGATGGAAGTAAGCAAGGGTGATAAGGTACTCATTTCAAAGTATTCGGGAACAAACGTAAAGCTCGAAGGCGAAGAGTACATCATCGTTAAAATGGAAGACATTCTCGCAACAGTAAAATAAAGCCGTTAGCCATGAGCCATTAGCTATTAGCTATTGGTATCGCTGACGCGATAATATTTGAATATGTCCCGAAGGGACACCACAGGCTAAGTGCTAAAGGCTAAAGGCTGATAGCTCAATAAAGATTAAGTTTTAAGGAGTAGATAACTATGGCTAAGGATATAAAGTACGGTGAAGAAGCAAGAAAGGCTCTTCAGGCAGGTATCGACAAGCTTGCAGATACAGTAAGAATAACAATGGGACCAAAGGGCAGAAACGTTGTCCTCGATAAGAAGTTCGGTGCACCTCTCATCACAAACGACGGCGTTACTATCGCTAAGGATATCGAGCTTGAAGACGCTTTCGAGAACATGGGCGCACAGCTCGTTAAGGAAGTTGCTACAAAGACTAACGATGCAGCAGGTGACGGTACAACAACAGCTACTCTTCTCGCTCAGACAATCGTTCGTGAGGGTATGAAGAATATCGCAGCAGGTGCAAACCCAATGGTACTCAAGAAGGGTATCGCTAAGGCTGTAGACGTAGCAGTAAAGGCTATCGTTGACAACTCCAAGGCTGTACAGGGCAGCGAGGATATCGCAAGAGTAGGTACAGTTTCTTCTGCTGACGAGAACGTTGGAAAACTCATCGCTGAGGCTATGGAAAAGGTAACAGCTGACGGCGTTATCACTCTCGAAGAGAGCAAGACTGCTGAGACTTACAGCGAAGTTGTTGAAGGTATGCAGTTCGACAGAGGTTACATCTCACCATATATGGTAACAGATACAGACAAGATGGAAGCTGTTTACGATGACGCTTTCGTTCTTATCACAGACAAGAAGATCTCTTCTATCCAGGAGATCCTCCCACTTCTCGAGCAGATCGTAAAAATGGGCAAGAAGCTCGTTATCATTGCTGAGGACGTAGAGGGCGAAGCTCTTACAACAATTATCCTCAACAACCTCCGCGGAACATTCAAGGTAGCAGCTGTTAAGGCTCCGGGCTTTGGTGACAGACGTAAGGAAATGCTCAAGGATATCGCAGTTCTCACAGGCGGCGAGGTCATCTCTTCCGAGCTCGGTCTTGAACTCAACGAGACAACTGTAGAGCAGCTCGGTCAGGCTAAGCAGGTCGTTATCCAAAAGGAGAACACTATCATCGTTGACGGCGCTGGCGACAAGAAGGCTATCGAGTCAAGAGTTCACCAGATCCGTGCAGCTATCGAGACAACAACATCTGATTTCGACCGTGAGAAGCTCCAGGAAAGACTTGCTAAGCTCGCAGGCGGTGTTGCAGTTATCAAGGTAGGTGCTGCTACAGAGATCGAGATGAAGGAAAAGAAGCTCCGTA
>CACZEJ010000154.1 GCA_902780115.1 Ruminococcus flavefaciens
GAGCTTCTTGCAGCCGACCTCACCGTAAAGTCTTCTGCCGTAGTCATCATCTGCATTGATAATTGCTGTATCACAGATATCGAACAGCATCTTCTTTGCCTGATAGTAGTCCTCCATATCCTTGTGATAGTCAAGATGATCCTGAGTAAGGTTAGTGAACACCGCAATATCGAAATATGAAGCGCCTATCCTGTACTGGCACAGTCCGAAGGAGGATACCTCCATTACCACATACTCGCAGCCTGCATCAGCCATTTTTGCGAGAAGCTGCATGAAGTCGTAAGCCATAGGTGTGGTATTATCGGTATGGACGACCTCATTGCCGATCTCATTCTGTATAGTTCCCACAAGACCTGTCTTGTGACCGTTCTTCATGAGGATATGCTTTATAACATTAGTAATGGTAGTCTTACCGTTAGTACCTGTAACGCCTATCATTTTCAGTTTGCGTTCGGGGTGTCCGAACCATGCGGAGCATATCTGTCCGTAGAGCTTTCTTGAATTGTCTGTGATTATCTGGCGGTCTCCCAGTCCGAGGTCACGCTCGCACACGACCGCTGCCGCACCCTTTTCGAGCATTTCCGCAGCTGCGGTATGACCGTCAAAGCTTCCGCCCTTTACGCAGACAAAGAGGCTGCCCTCAGTCACCTTGCGCGTATCATCGGTCACGGAGCTTATTTCAATATCACCAATTGCAGTAACGGCGTTATTTTCTATAAGATCGCGTAATTTCATTTTTGTCTGCCTCCTGTCTTTATATTTAAAAGTCTATCAGTCGTTGAACAATTGCAGCTGGAACTCAAATTCAATAGTCGTACCCTTTGGCACCATAGTTCCGGGAGCTATGCTCTGGCTCTTGACGTAAGCGTCTTCCTGCCCAGTTATTGCAGTTTTTACCAGATAATTCAGTTCATATTCATATATCGCCTGATCCAGTGCAGCGGGCGAGTAGTATGAGAAATCAGGAACAGATACCATTTCTGAAGTATTGCCCTTCTCTGTATACAAGTATACCATACCATCCTTGGAGATATACTTACCTGTCTGCGGCGACTGTTCGATAACTTCGATGCCGCTGCCCTTAACGATGATGTTCTCCTCGAGAACGCCCTTTTCCAGAAGCTGTCTTTTTGCTTCATCTATTGATGCACCCTTTATGAGAGGCACCTTTATATCGAGGTTTTCAAGCTCCTGCTCGTTATACTCAGGGCTCTTGTCCAGGTACTGGAGCACATCTGTGAGTATCTCCTTCGCACAAGGAACAGCAACGGCGCTTCCGTAATAACGGTCAGGTCCGTTGTCAGGCATATCAGCAAGCACAAGGAGTATCAGCTCGGGATCGTCCGCAGGTGTAAAGCAGATGTACGATGCACCGTATTCCATTGTATTTGCGTCTTCCTTGTTATTTGCGGAATCAGAGTTGTTCAGCTCACTGAGTCGCTGAGATGTACCCGATTTGCCGCCTATTGCGTAACCCTTGAGATTAACATTTCCGTTAGGATTCTTTTCGACGACTTCATGAAGAGCGTTGCGCATCTTAGCCGATGTATCTTCTGAAATAACCTGTCGTCTTACTGTGCGCTCATTTTTGAGCACGATATTTCCGTCGCTGTCAACTACTTTGCTGACAACATAAGGCTGGAGAAGGTATCCGCCGTTGATAACAGCGCTGCAAGCTGTTATAAGCTCTATCGGGGTAACAGTTTCGCACTGTCCGAAAGAAGCCTCGGCAAGGTCTATGTGGTTCATGGCAGGTATGCCGTTAGTTTCTTTAAGAGGAGGGAGCAATCCATATCCCTCAGCAGGAAGATCAATGCCTGTATTCTCCTCGAAGCCGAAAGCATCGAAATAGTAGTGGAACTTATTTATGCCCAGAGCATTTCCCATTGCCATAAATGACGGGTTGCACGAATCCGTGAGTGCTTTCTGGAATGTCTCTATACCATGACCTCCGAGCTCATGGCAGTTGATCCTGAGGGTATCGTTTCCGTTTGGGAGCAGCTCGTAACCGTTACAGCAATACGAGAATGTGTCTATGTCGATAGCTTTTTCCTCAATAGCAGAAGCTGCTGTGATTATCTTGAATACCGAGCCGGGTTCGTAACGCGCTTCGGGAAGATACTCTTTAATGTCCTGTTCAGTGGGATTGTCTATTTTCTTCTCGGTGAATACCTTTTTAAGGAGCATCTCACTTGAAAGCTCTGACGGGTCATTGATATCGAAGCTGGGATAAGTAGCCATTCCGAGAACAGCGCCTGTTTTAGGGTTCATAAGTATAGCACAGGCACGGTTCTTGACACCGTGATTTTCTGTCATTTCCTGAAGATGTTTTTCGAGGATATACTGTATCTCTCTGTCAATAGTCAGATAAACATCTGAGCCGTCCTTGGGCTCAAAGGTCTTCGAGTACCTGTAAGGCAGCTCCTTGCCTGTTGAATCCTTGGCGGAAACGGTTCTGCCGTCAATACCCGCAAGGTACTTATCATAATATGACTCAACACCATAAGCAACATTAGCATCGTCTGTTGTAAATCCTATGACAGAAGCTGCAAGCTCCTTCTGAGGATAGTAACGTTTAGTGTCCTCCTCGACGTTTACAGCAACTATACCTGCATCGAGGAAGTAATCCACTATCTCATCTGCGACAGGCTTTTCGACCTTATCCTGAAGGACTACGTACTGACTGTCCTGCTCGAAGGCTCTTTTCACCTTATCGGCAGATACTCCCAGCTTTGAAGCGAGGTAATTGGCAGCTTCTTCCTTGAACGCATCTGATGATGCAGGAAGAACGTCTTTCTCGTTGCCGTCCTCGTCATACGACGGGGTATATGTGCCGTTTGCCTTGTCGAGGTTGCGCTTGTCGATGAGCTTCTGCATACTTTCAAGGCTCTCGTTGAAGTTTTTCGGATCGACAAACACCTTATACACAGTGGCACTCTTTGCAAGAGTAACGCCATTAGCGTCATATATAGCGCCTCTGTGAGCTGAAAGGCTTATCGAACCAAAGTGCTGATCGTTTGCCATATCCTGATATTTTTTGTTATCAAGTACAGATATCTTAAAAAAGTTACCTGCAACAGCCGCAAACAATGCGCTGAAAGCAGCTGTCATAACAACTTTCGTCCTGAATCGCATTGCCTTTGACGGATTTGTATTTATCACTGCGAAATTCTTCCTCTCCGCGAAATTCTCTATAAAATAAAAAGGCAGGGTTTTCATGTGCCCCGCCTTTGAACATCTTTTATTTCTTTTTGGGATGTCCTTTTGTTTTGATACGACGAAGGATTTATCGCTATTCAAGCGTGGAAAGCCGTTCCCGAGCTTTATTAACGCCCAAAGCTCGGGGAACGTCATTCCGATATTCCGATCACCCGCTGTATCTCCGTGTTCTACATATAACTTCGGCTTTATATATATTTTTTGTTTGCCGATAGTGTTCGTTAATTATACAGGCAGTCCATGTAATATATTTATATTGGTACTACCCTCTGAAATATTCCACACAGCTGTCAAAAAAGGATTTTATTTTCGCTATCATACCTTTTTTCTGTTTTGGAATTGTTACGACATCGCCTGTCTGTATCTTGATGTATGTTATCTGTGTTGAATCTATCTTTTCCATTCCAAGCACATTTTCCGCATATTCTTCTATATTCTTAGCGGACATTTTACTGTCAAGTTCAGACTGGAGTCTTACATTTTCGGCTGCGGCGCTTGATAGCTTATCATTCATAGCGGAAACCCTGTTATACATTGTATTCCGCTTATCAAGTGAATAAATAACCGAGCCAAGCAGTGCGGCTGCAAGCATAGATATGAAAACAATCATTAATATAGAACCGCTTCGCGCTTCATTTCTTCTCACTTCTATCTCATGCTCCTGCTCAGTTCCTTTATGCGAACTGCCGTCGATCACGGTTGTCTCGTCCGTATCGACATCGTCGTAGCTTTCGTCATTATAATAGCGTACAGTGTTTTCAGCCATTGCTTTCCGCACTCCTTTCTATTATTCTGAGCTTAGCGCTTCTGCTTCTGTTGTTTCTTTCGAGTTCCTGTTCTTTAGCCTCTAACGGCTTTCTATTTACAAGTTTTCCCTGCGGTTTACGGCCGCATACACATTGTGGGAAATCCGGTGGACATATACAGCCCTTGCACCACTCGGCAAACTTTTGTTTAACGAGTCTGTCCTCAAGGGAATGGAAGGTAATAACTGCAAGCCGTCCGCCTGCCCTCAGGCTGTAAAAAGCATCTTCAAGTCCTTTTGAAAGGTGCTCAAACTCACCGTTTACGGCGATCCTGATTGCCTGAAAGGTCTTTTTACAAGGGTTTTTTTCACGTCGCGCCTTCTGAGGAACGCTTTCTCTTATGATATCGGCGAGCTGCAAGGTTGTCTCTATGGGAGCAATTTCTCTTGCTCTGATGATATTCGACGCGATCCTGCGGGAGAATTTTTCTTCTCCGTACTCGAATATGATCCTTGCGAGCTCCTGCTCGGAATAGGTATTGACTACATCAGCAGCGCTCATTCCCTCCTTGCTCATACGCATATCGAGAGGAGCGTCGGTATGATACGAGAAGCCTCTGCTTCCCTCATCAAGCTGAAACGACGAAACGCCAAGATCCATGAGGATACCGTCGGCATAGTCGATATCAAGTTCATCGAGGACCGCTCTTATCTCCGAATAGTTCCTGTGGAACACTCGTGCGTTGCTGTACTTTGACAGCCTTTCAGTAGCGACCGCGACAGCGTCGGGGTCTCTGTCAAGAGCGATGAGCCTGCCATTTTCGTTTAATCTGGCAGCGATAGCAGAGGAATGACCTGCGCCACCTGCGGTACCGTCAACGTAGACACCGTCAGGACGAATGGCAAGTCCTTCTATACATTCCTCAAGCATAACAGGTATATGGCTGAATTCCATTATTAAATACTCTCCTTAGTTCCGATAGATATCGGGATCAAAGACAGAAGCGTCCGTATCAGAGGACGAGACCTGCAAGAACATTGTTGATCTCCTCCTGAGAGATATTACTGTTGAATTCTTCCCATTTTGACTTATTCCATATTTCAGCTCTGCGGTTTGCACCAATAACAACGACCTCGTCGGTTATACCTGCGTGGTCTCTGAGCTGCTGGGTGATGAAGATACGACCCTGTTTATCAGGTGTCTGCTTATCTGCACCTGCAAGGAGCTTACGTCTGATGTCGCTGCCCTGCTTACCGGGTATGGAATTAAGAGTATCACAGTACTCCTGAAATGCTTCCGGCGAATATACGGCGATATAGGAATCATCGTGACCCTGACAGAGAAAAAACTCAGGTCCGAGGATCTCACGAAGCTTAGTCGGGAAGCTCATTCGGCCTTTCTGATCTATACTTGGGTAGTAGGTACCGCATAACAGATCTGCCATAGAATTTCGCCTCGCTTTCTCTTTAGCCTTAGGAATGATTCACCCTAATTTGGAAAATTTCACATCCAATCACCTTTTTTCACCCTAAACATATTTTATCATTAATCGGGGAGAAAAGCAAGATGTAATTTCTCACAACTATAGCCCTATAAATCGACTGTTTTTTGTCGATTTTGTTTAAAGATTAATCAGTTGCGAGTGCAAAGTGAAACAAACGTTTCTGTAATTGTTAAATATTTTTTCT
>CACZEJ010000155.1 GCA_902780115.1 Ruminococcus flavefaciens
ACCCTACCAAAGGCGCTGCCTCTGGACTCTGCCAAAGGAACACAGTCCCTTTGGAATCCCGTTATTAGTTGAAATCGACTTTTTCGACAAGCTGAAAGGCACTGTGATTTTCACAGTGCCTTGATTCTTAGCTCTTAATTAACCGAGAACTACCTTGATCTCGTTTACGTCAGCAAGCTTGTCGGCAGGAACATAGTTGCCTGCGAGCTTCTCGCCGTTGAGAGTGATCTCCTTTACGCCGCTCTGAACGTGTGCGGAGTTGTCGATAGCGATGTTGAGCTTCTTGCCGCGGAAGTTCTTCTCGATCTTGAAGCCGTCCCATTTAGATGGGATAGAAGGAGCGATAGTAAGTCCGTTAAGGTCAGGACGCATACCGCAGATACCCTCAACGCAGCCTACCATAACTGTTGAAGCTGTACCTGTGAGCCAGTGAACGTGTGAACGTCCCTCGTAAGGTGAAGCCTTTGACTCGGTGAACTGACCGTGAACGTATGGCTCCATAACACGTATCTCAGCCTTGTCGTTCATAGCAGCAGGTGAGCTTTCGAGGAAGTACTCGAATGCGCGGTCGCCGTGTCCGAGGAGGGACTCGGCAAGTATCAGCCAGCCCTGTGACTGTGAGAAGATACCGCCGTTTTCTTTTGTATCGAGGTTGAATACCTGCATGAGAGCGCCTTCAAAGTGGTGGTACTTATAAGGCGGTTCAAGGAGCTTAGCACCGTAAGGTGTATTGAGTATATCGTGAACGCTGTCCATAGCCTTGTCAGCCTGCTCGCCCGAAGCGAAACGTGAGATAACGCTCCAGCTCTGAGGATTGAGCCACATATTAGCCTCAGGATCCTTCTTAGCGCCAACGATAACGCCGTCTTCACGGATACCGCGGATAAATCTGTCCTCGTCCCAGCACTTTCCGAGAGCTGTGCCCAGCTTCTTCTGAGCGCCGTCGAGGTAAGCTATATAATCTGTATCGTTCTTGTCCTTAGCCATGTCGCGCATAACGTTCATAGCGTAGTAGAGCTGGAATGCAACGAATGTTGACTCGCCCTTTGCACCGAGGCGGAGACAGTCGTTCCAGTCAGCGTGGAGACCTGCGGGCATATCGTGGTCGCCGAGACGCTCCATAGAGAAGCGGATAGCGTTCTTGAGATGCTCGTAAACAGTAGCCTTTCCGCCGCCTTCTTCTGCGTATGTGATAACTTCGTCGAGGAAGCCCTTGTTGCCGCTCTCGCCGAGGTACTTCACGATAGTCGGGAAGAGCCAGAGCGCATCGTCTGCACGGTAGGACGGGTGACCTGTTTCCTTAGCGTAAACGCTGTGCTCGTCGTTCTCGTCGGGACAAGTCTCGTGACCTGCGTTGTGGTCGAACTTAACAAGCGGGAGACCGCCGCCGTTGCTTACCTGAGCAGAGAGCATGAAGCGTATCTTCTCGGCAGCCATTTCAGGATCGAGGTGGATTATACCCTGTATATCCTGTACTGTATCGCGGTAGCCGTAGCCGTTTCTGAGACCGCAGTAAATAAAGGAAGCAGCTCTTGACCAGATGAATGTGATGAAGCACTGGTAAGCGTTCCATACGTTTATCATGTTGTTGAACTCGTCGGAAGGAGTCTCTACCTTGAAGTTGGAGAGCTGACCGTGCCAGTAATCCTTGAGCTGTTTAACTTCTGCATCGACCTTGCCTTCTGTCTTGTATTCGTCGAGTATAGCAGCAGCCTCGGGGTCCTTGCGCTCGCCGAGCACGAAGATGAACTCCTTTGTCTCGCCTGCTGCGAGAGTGATATCGCTCTGGAGAGCACCGCAGGAGTTAGAGTTATAGTTCATAACGCCGCTGCACTTGCCGTTCTCGACAGCGATAGGGTTTGAGAATGTCCTGTAAGGACCGATAAAGTCGCTGAGGCTTCCGCAGCAGCCTGTAACGGGCTGACCTACCATGCCGAAGAAGCGCTCCTGACCGTTGTAGCCGTTCTCATCGAAGCCTGTGTTCTCGTTCATATGCTGGAGGATACGGTTGCCGCCCTCGAAGCTTGTACGTGTGATGAACAGGGTGTACTGGAGGTTTACCTGATCCTGCTCGTAGTTAGGCTCGTTTGTGAATTCTATGAAGCCGAAAACAGAGAGCTTTCTCTCCTTGTCGGAGTTGTTTGTGACTTTAGCTCTCCATACCTCGTATGTCTTTCCGTAAGGAACGTAATATGTAGTTTCGGACTTGATGTCAGCATATTCTGCTGTAATAACTGTGTAAGCAGTACCGTGGCGGCATTCGCTCTTGTACTTATCGAGGGGCTTGCCCACAGGCTGCCATGAAGCCGACCAGTAATCAGCGGTATCGTTGTCTCTTATATAGATGTAACGTCCCGGGAGAGCCATATCTGAATTGAAGCGGAAGCGTGAAAGTCTGCCGTTAGCGCCTGATTTAACGAAGCTGTAGCCTGCTGCATTATTTGATATCATAGCGCCGTATTCAGGGTCTCCGAGGTAGTTTGCCCATGGTGCGGGAGTGGCGGGGTTAGTGATGACATATTCTTTGTTTTCAAGATCAAAGTGTCCGTACTTCATAATACATTCTCCTTCTCAGCTGCCTTTGGACAGTGCTTTCCGCAGGCAGAAAATATCAATCTAATTATACCATTTTATACGGGCGTTGGCAAGGGGGTAATAATGAACATACCGTTAACAACCGCAAAAAAAGAACAGTTTTTTAATACTATTTGTAATATATTGTTATGGGATTGCTTTTTGTTATTGTCTTTTAATTGTCAATTATACATTTCGTTGTAGCTGTGACGGCTGTGAACGGCATTGTGAAAGTTATGACCTGCGTAGTGCAAGGTGTGCGTGAAGTATTGATTTTTACAGGCGCGTCCATTATAATAAAATCACAGGAAACGGAAATTTCCCGCAGCAGGGATAAGCTTATCAATAAAAGAAAGTGAGGAGGTCAGCCGAAATGAAAATAAGATTACTTGTCAGCGACGAACACTACGATTCGATAGCGGCTGAACTTGTAAAAAAGGGCATAGAGATCGACGACAGCGCGGAGCTGATCCTTTCGGAGAGCAATGTTACCGTGTCTCATCTTATAGCGCGGTGCGGCGATGAGATATACAGGCTCGAAACGGCGGATATCTCCCATATCGAGAGCTTTGCACATGATATAGTTGCATACTGCGGAGAAGAGGAATACAAGCTGTCAGAGCCGCTGAAACGCCTCGAGGAGATACTCGACCCGAAGGAGTTCATACGTGTGAGCAACTCCGTGATAGTTTCGCTGCATCACATAAAAAGCATTCGTCCTGCGCTGTCACAGAAGTTCCAGCTCACCATGAAAAACGGCGCAAAGGTCGATGTAACGAGGAAGTATTACTACATATTCAAGGAATTTATGGGGATATAAGGAGGTGCGAACATGAAAGCAGGAATAAATATTTTAAGTATAATTATACCTGTGTGCGCAGTACTTGCGGTAACGATAATAGCATTTGCCGTTTACAAGGCTGCATACAAACATAAGATAAACAAACGTCTTGCAGAGGGCAGAGAAGCGGATGATTTTTAACGAAAAGAAGAAAGACATGATAGAATATCCGTCCGTGTGTTTTTACAGAGAAGAAAGACTTGAGGATTCGCTGTACGCAGGATATAAATTCGGCGATGAAATAAAGGGGTATAACCGTTTTTCAAAACAGTACGGCGATGTAAAGCTCGAGATCTATGTTACAAAGTATAGTTTTGATACGTTCCCGACTATTCTGATCGCTTCCGATTATGTCGGAAACGAAATCAGACTGATCGCCAATGCTGCGCATGAAGCAGGTGCGATTCTGAAAGTTATTCTTGAAACCTGCTATCTGACAGATGAA
>CACZEJ010000156.1 GCA_902780115.1 Ruminococcus flavefaciens
TGAGAATATACGATGCTGTAATCATCCTGTTTCTCCTGCCTGACAGAGCGAGCCTTTTCCCCGTGTCGTCCGTTTCCTTTTATCTCTCGAATGCATGTTGGGATCGGCAGGCTTCTGCCTGTGGGAAGAATTGCAGTGCTTGTCCCTGTCGCCCGGGGACTCGCCAGCGGCCGAAGTATCATTTATCTATCGCTAGTTAGTTGTTTCTAACAATAGTATAACCGCAGGCTCCTTCCGGTTGGCGGGAGAGTGCGAACTTCCGCTGTATTGCATACAATGAGCCTGCATCGTCAATAATGTGTACATCACATTAAATATATCAAAACAGGAGAAAACTATGGACTATTTAGAAATCGAAAAAGTTGTCGGACGTGAGATACTTGACTCCCGTGGAAATCCTACCGTTGAAGCTGAGATCACTCTTGCTGACGGAACTGTTGCAAGAGGAACTGCTCCAAGCGGTGCATCAACAGGTGAATTTGAAGCTCTCGAGCTTCGTGACGGCGGCGAGCGCTACCTCGGAAAAGGCGTTACAAAGGCTGTTGAAAATATCAACACTGTCATTGCAGATACTATCACAGGTATGGACGCTTCCGACATCTATGCTGTTGACGCAGCTATGATAAAGGCTGACGGTACAAAGGACAAGTCAAAGCTGGGCGCAAACGCTATCCTTGCTGTTTCTATCGCCTGTGCAAGAGCAGCAGCTGCTTCCCTCGACATTCCGCTTTATCGTTTTCTCGGCGGTATTCAGGGAACAAAGCTCCCTGTGCCTATGATGAATATTCTCAATGGCGGAGCTCACGCTGACAGTGCTGTTGATACTCAGGAATTCATGATAATGCCGGTTGGAGCTCCTTCATTCAGTGAAGCTCTTCGCTGGTGCGCTGAGGTTTTCCACACACTGAAAAAGCTCATTAAGGATATGGGTGATGTTACCGCTGTAGGTGACGAGGGCGGCTTTGCTCCCAATAAGCTCACAAGCGACGAGGAAGCTATCGAAAAGATCCTTGAAGCTGTTAAGGCTGCCGGATTTGAACCAGGTAAGGACTTTATGATCGCTATGGACGCTGCTTCTTCCGAGTGGAAGAGCGAAAAGGGCAAGGGCTTCTACAAGCAGCCCAAGAGCGGCAAGGAGTTCACTTCCGACGAGCTTATCGCTCACTGGGAGGCTCTTGTTGACAAGTACCCGATCATTTCCATTGAGGACGGTCTCGACGAGGAGGACTGGGAAGGCTGGCAGAAGATGACAGCTAAGATAGGCCACAAGGTTCAGCTCGTTGGCGATGATCTTTTTGTTACCAATACTGAGCGTCTTTCCAAGGGAATCGCTCTTGGCGCAGGAAATTCTATTCTCATAAAGCTCAACCAGATAGGCTCGGTCTCTGAGACTCTCGAAGCTATCAAAATGGCTCACAAGGCCGGATATACCGCAATTTCTTCACACCGCTCGGGTGAGACTGCCGATACTACTATTGCTGATCTTGCTGTTGCACTTAACACTTGCCAGATCAAGACAGGAGCTCCGTCACGCTCGGAGCGTGTTGCAAAGTACAATCAGCTTCTCCGTATCGAGGAGCAGCTGGGCGCTTCCGCTTGTTATCCGGGTATGGCTGCATTCAACGTAAAGAAGTGATCTCTGCAATAGTTTAATGTTACTTGAATCGTTACTTGCGAGCGTTGGAACACCTTCCATACAATGAGCTAACAGCTCAAATCATATATTATTATGCCCCGAAGCATTTCAAAGTGCTTCGGGGCATTGCTTCTATATTAGTATCCGTCTTATACAGGCGAGTTATCTTATAAGCCGATATGATACCTTATTTTTTTACTGCGCAGAAATAAACTATCGAGCCTTCTGCTTTAAACTCTTCAAGATCATATACCTTTTCCAGACGTTTTTTCAGTGTCTGCACAGTATCAAAAGGCGGAGTGAACCACCCTTTCTTAACAAGGAGATTCCTTACAAGACAGTCCGTAACCCGTGACCTGCCCTTTACATAGAAGCAGGCTATAAATTTTCCGCCTTTCTTCAGTACGCGGAAGGTCTCACAAAAAGCTGCCTTTTTATCGGGAAAAGCGTGGAATCCGTTCATACTAAGCACAACATCAAATGTACCTTTTTCGTATGGCAGCTTTCCCACATCGCCCTGCACAAGTGTTATATTTTTCTGTGCTTTCAGACGTTCACAAGCCTGCTCCAGCATATCCTCGCTGTAATCCAGACAGGTAATGTCCGCATTTTTCAGCACATCGTACTTTTTGTGCGTAAAAACAGCTGTTCCCACAGGAACATCGAGCAGCTTTCCCGAAAAATCGTCAGGTATATGCGAAAGCAGCCTTTCCGCTATCATATTATCATCTGCACCGCTCCAGAACAAGCGTATATAGAGCTTGCTCCACCACTTATTCTGCGTCAGGACATCATCATAAATATTGCGCGAACGCTTGTACGATCTTTCGATATTATTGTAGCGTTTCACTGCATTTTTCCTCTTTCTTGCAACACAGTGCAAACGGCAGAAGTCCCGCTTTTCAAATGATTCCATATAAAGTCCTGCATTGTCGCACAGCTCCTTTATATCATCTCTGCCGTAAATGCGTACATCTCCCTTGCCTGCAAGATGCGCCAGCGGCATCTCTATGTGATTGCAGAACCAGCGCACAGCTGACGAGCTCATGGTCATATCCCGAAGTATAAGCCTGCCATCAGGGCGCAGAACTCGGTATACACTGTTGAAAAATTCCTGCGGATCAGGATAATGGTGAAAGCTTTCACAGCATATAACAACGTCAAAGGAGTTTTCTTCAAAGGGAAGCTTTTCACAGTCTCCGACCACAAGCTCAACACCTTTCATGTTCTTCCTTTTGGCGACCTCTATCATCTTTGGAGTCAGGTCGATACCAGTGTAATGCTTTTCGGGATATTTTTCATGCAGAAGTGTCAGCATCGACCCCGTGCCGCAGCCGCAGTCAAGCAGATCGTTAAACGGCTCTTTTTCGAGCTCTGCCAGCACCTCAGGATAATCCTTTCTGCACATATTATATACTCCTGCATTGTCTGATTCATATATTTCTGCGGCTTTTGTAAACTCCCTAACCGATAAGTCCTTGTATTCCGTGCTTGTCATAGATCCAACTTCCTTTCACCCAAGTGCAACATCAAGTATCATCATCATTGTAAATCCAACCGAAAAAATTATTACGCCGATATTTGAATGCTCCCCCTCTGACATTTCGGGTATGAGCTCCTCAACGACCACATATATCATTGCACCTGCGGCAAAGCTGAGCAGATACGGCATGATCGACAGAAAGCAGCTTGCGGACAGTATCGTGAGAAGTGCGCCTATAGGTTCAACTGCTCCCGAAAGAACACCTCCCGCAAATGCTTTTCCCTTGCTTTTGCCCTCTGCATGAAGGGGCATGGATATTATCGCGCCCTCTGGAAAGTTCTGTATAGCTATTCCGAGTGC
>CACZEJ010000157.1 GCA_902780115.1 Ruminococcus flavefaciens
AATATATAATCTATTATAGCACAAAAGGGAGTTTTTTTCAATAGCGGCGATAAAAAAACATCATTTCTTTTGAAACAACAAAAAAGCCCCTGTTTTCAGGGGCTGCGGCTAAAATTGTAGTCAGCACGGGTACGGTTTCCATTTTATGTAACGCTTTCGATCTTTATACGGAGTTTCTTGATTATCTTTTTTTCAAGCCTTGATATGTAAGACTGCGAAATGCCAATGCAGTCCGCGACCTCTTTCTGGGTCTTTTCCTTGCCGTCAATGAGCCCGAAGCGCATTTCCATGATCTCTCTTTCGCGGTCGCCGAGTTCGGCAACGGCACTGCGAAGTATTTCACGTTCGGCTTCTGTTTCGATGCCTTTGTTTACGATATCGTCATCAGTACCGAGAATATCCGACAGCAGGAGCTCATTGCCGTCGTAGTCGATATTCAGGGGCTCGTCGATAGATAGGTCGTTGCGGTACTGTGAGGACTTGCGCAAAAACATGAGTATCTCGTTCTCGATGCACCTTGAAGCATAAGTGGCGAGCTTGATATTTTTTGTGGGACAGAAGGTGTTCACAGCTTTGATAAGACCGATAGTGCCGATGGAAACAAGGTCTTCGATGCCGATGCCTGTTGATTCAAACTTTTTGGCGATATAGACAACGAGCCGCAGATTATGTACGATAAGGCAGTTTCGGGCATCAGGGTCATGAGTGACGAGCCTTGTGAAGACCTCTTCTTCCTCCTGCCGCGTGAGAGGCGGCGGGAGAGTATCCGAGCCGTTTACATAGAAGACCTCGCCTGTGAAGAACTTTTTCAGCAATAATTTCAGTTTTTTGATAATGTTCATGATTTTCTCCTTCTTTTGCTTATATTTTCAGAAGCTTCGGGTTGAACACGGCTTTTCCGACGTGTTCACCGAAGCCAATAACTGCATCGACTGTTTTGCGTTCGCCGTTTGAACTGCTGGCGATAAGTACTTCGTCGGGACGGAATACAGGGATAAGTCCGTCTCCGCAAACGGCGGAGCATGGGATTATCCTGAAGCCCTTCGGGAGCTTTGAAATATCAAAGTGCGAGCCTGTCAGCTGTATGTAGCTGTCGGCTGAGCAGACTATAACAGGAGAGCCTGTGAACCAGTCTACAAGGCAGTTGCCTGTATCGGCAAGTCCGCTCACGGTGAGGATCTTTTTGCCTGAACGAACGTATATCGTATAGTTTCCTTCGGGAGCGCGGTCGGTCCACAGGCGTATGAGCCATATGGCGGCATAAAGGGCAGCAGTTGTTATAATGAGTATCATCA
This sequence comes from Ruminococcus flavefaciens, assembly GCA_902780115.1. Taxonomy (GTDB): domain Bacteria; phylum Bacillota; class Clostridia; order Oscillospirales; family Ruminococcaceae; genus Ruminococcus; species Ruminococcus flavefaciens_Y. The sequence goes on from CACZEJ010000157.1 coordinate 1,296, forward strand.
GAGAAAAGTCTATGTAGAAGCTTCCGTTATTGAAGTGTACGAAGCTTGGACTGAGCAGGGAGTAAACGCTGTAGACAGTACCTGCGAGCACAAAATTTGCGGCAAAAAAGGCAATTGTATTTATGAGGAGCCTTTTCTTGCCGTGCAAGCCGAAGGCAAGTGCAACTATGCTTGCAGCCGCCGCAGATTTTACAGCAAGATTAACTGCGTTGTTGAGCTCAGGAAGAAGTATGGTCAGGGAGAACAAACTTCCGTATATCGAGGAAAGGATACATCTTCCCGTGCGCAGCGGCGAGTGCGTGACAGCTGCGGTGATTGACATAGATATTCAGGACTATAAGTACATCAACGTATATCGTTTGCACGGGACACCTCCTGACTTGCTGTCTGTAGTAATATTATAATGCATCTTGTGTGCGGAATATGTCAAAGCCTGTCATCGAAGCATAGTTATACAGGCATAAAAAAACAGGGCTGAAGCATTATCGGCTTCAGCCCTGACGATATTATCTTAAAAACGGAAGTGAGATTGCACCCAATATCATAAGTACAGCCAATGCAAGGATAGCGATCCTTGTCCATGCAGGCTTCTGCGGTTTATTGTTCCGGCTCATTCATATCACCTCTCAGTGTCTTTTTTTCGTGCGTTTTTTGCGGTTTGGTATATAATCCGAGTAGATCTCGGCTTTCTTTCTGTTCCCGTAAGCAGATTTTTTGCGGTCAAAACGGGGCTTTTCGTCATATCTGCGGTTTTTGCGGTCATTGAAGCTGCTTCCCTTGAACAGCTTTACCTCGACCTTGTTGCCGTTTATCTTCATGGAATCGGTGCTGTCGATTATGTACTCGCACTCGGTCTCGGGAACTTCAACAGTAGTATGCTCGTCGAATATGTCGATCTTGCCGAAATCCCTGCCCGTCATGCCTGTAGCATCGACAAGTGCTCCGAGAATGAAATTAGGAGCAATGCGGCGGTTCCTGCCGATATTTATGACTATCTTTACAGTCTTAGCGCCGCTGTTCCTGCCCTTTTTGAGCGGACGTGCGCTTTCGAGGTCGGGAAGTGATTCTGTTGCAGCGTTTAGCTGCTTTGCAATTACTCTTGCAGCAGCTTCGCGGTAATCAATGCCCATTCCTGCAAGTCTGTCGAGGATATCATAAGCGTTGTGACCTGCTTCTGCCTCGGAAATCTCCTTGATGACAGCTTCCTTGGTCATGGCGATGATATCGGATCTTTCAGGGAGCGGCATCTCGCGTATCGTTGCGTGAGTGTATTTCTCGATGGCGCGGAGATCGAAGAGCTGTTTCCTGCCGCTGATAAGCGTGTATGCAGTACCTGTTCTGCCTGCTCTGCCTGTTCTGCCGATACGGTGAATGTAGTATTCGTTGTCCTGTGGAAGGTCGTAATTGAAAACAGCGTCAACGCCTCTTACGTCGATACCGCGGGCAGCAACGTCAGTTGCAACGAGTATCTCAGTCGTGTTGTTCTTGAAGCTGTTCATGACCTGAGTGCGCTGGATCTGCTTCATATCACCGTGAAGACCTGCTGCACGGAAGCCGCTTTTGACCAGTTCTTCCGTAAGCTGATCTACCATAGCCTTTGTATTGCAGAAAACCATTGCGGAAGAGGGCTTATAGGCTGCAAGGAGAAGCCTGAGAGCATCGGTCTTTCTACCCATAGCGACTTCAAAGTAGAACTGCTCGATAAGCTCGACTGTCTTCTGAGCTGATTTGATCTTTACATGAACAGGATCGGTCTGGTATTTCTCGGTGATCGCCATTATCTCTTTTGGCATAGTTGCCGAGAAGAGTACAGTCTGCCTGTTTTCGGGGACATCTGCGAGTATGGACTCGATATCCTCACGGAAGCCCATATTCAGCATCTCGTCAGCCTCATCAAGTATGACGGTGCGGAGATTCTCAAGCTTCAGCGTTCTTCTGCGGATATGATCCATTACACGTCCGGGAGTACCGATAATGATATTAGCGCCGCGTTTCAGTTCGTGGATCTGTTTTTCCATGCTTGCGCCGCCGTATACAGCGGAGGTCTTTACGCCCTCCTTGAATTTGGCAAATTTGCGTATCTCGTCGTTTGCCTGCATGGCGAGTTCGCGTGTAGGGCAGAGGATAAGCACGACTGCCGATCTTTTGTCAGCTTCTGTGATGCTCTCAACGGCAGGTATTCCGAAAGCGGCAGTCTTGCCCGTACCTGTGTTGGAGCGTCCCACAACGTCGCGTCCTTCGAGGAGCAGAGGTATGCTCTGCTGCTGTATCTCAGTCATCTCCGTATATCCCAGCTCATCTACAGCACGGAGAAGCTCATCTGATAAATTCAATTCGTTAAAATGCATCTTTTATCCTTTCTCGTCTTCTGTTATTCCAATACTCTTTATCATAGCACAAAAAGCCGAAAAGGTCAAGGGATTTTGTGATCCTCGGCTCATGTTTCCGATCCATTTTTGTTAAACGCCGACTGTTGACAAAAATGAGGGTATGACGTATAATATTTATCATATATCAGCAGTAAACGGAGGAGGATCATATGATACAGGATATTTACCCGAGCAGGCTTGACAACAGCTTCGCCTGTCATGAGATACGTGAAGCCGATACGCTTATATGCTTCGATAAGGACGGAAGGCTGCTCGTTGATGTGCAGAGCGGAGCAATACGCTTCCCTGACGGGAAGTTCGCGGCTTCTGTCAGGAATATATATGCATTTTCCATTGATGATAAGCGCTATTTCATTGCCCTTTCGGAGCTTCATGCAGCAGATAGTGCCTACGTCTATAGGACTTTGCGTGAGCTTCGTGACAGCTTTTGCGGGAATGAGCTTTTTGCAGCTTTTACCGCGTATCACCTGTGGAAGTGGTATAACGACAGCGCTTACTGCGGCAGATGCGGAAAGGAACTCGTTTTCCATGAGAGCGAACGTGCAATGCGCTGTCCTGAGTGCGGAAACATCATCTATCCGAGGATAAATCCGGCGGTCATCGTGGGAGTTGTTAAAGGAGACAGCATACTTATCACGCGCTATCGCCGAGGCTACGTCCATAATGCGCTTGTTGCGGGCTTCACCGAGATAGGGGAGACCCTCGAACAGACCGTTGAGCGCGAGGTCATGGAGGAAACAGGCGTTAAAGTCAAGAATATCCGCTATTACAAGTCTCAGCCGTGGGGAATGGCTCAGGATATGCTTGTGGGATTCTTCTGTGAGGCGGACGGCAGCGGAGAGATACATATGGACGAAAATGAGCTCAGATATGCAGAATGGGTAAAGCGTGAGGATATAGTATTACAGCCAAACAATGCAAGTCTGACAAATGAGATGATGAAGGTGTTCAAAGTCGGAAAGGTCTGATGGACACTGTACGGAAAAAACAGCCCCGAAAGCACCTGTTCAGGCAGCTTTCGGGGCTTGTGTATTATTTCCTTGATCTGACACCTGTGAGGTCTTTTATGACCTCTCCTGCGATGATAAGTCCCACAACTGAGGGGACAAACGCTGTAGAACCCGGTGTGGAGCGTCTTGACGAGCCTGTGCGCATATCAGTCTGTCCCGATCCGTCATCGACAGGCTTTCCCAGCGGTTCTATTGGCAGTTCCTTGGAGTATACCACTTTCAGTTTTTTTATACCACGGCGTTTCAGATGATACCGCATGGCTTTAGCGAGTGGGCATACCGATGTTTTGTAGATATCCGCCACCTCAAAGGCAGTCGGGTCTAGCTTGTTTCCCGCGCCCATGGAGCTTATCACA
>CACZEJ010000158.1 GCA_902780115.1 Ruminococcus flavefaciens
CAGCTACAGGAGCATCTTCTATACCTACGTGTACACCGTCTGCACCGCACCTGAGTGCCGCCTCGTAATCGTCATTTATTATAAACGGAACATTATATTTATGACATATTTTCAGAAGCCTTTTCGCTTCTTCCATAAGCTCGCCGTCGCTGATATTCTTCTCGCGGAGCTGAACTATGCTCACTCCGCCGAGTATAGCCTGTTCAACTGCTTCTTCGAGGCTTATGCCGCGCAGACAGCTTCTTTCTGTAACTGCATACAGCAAAAGGTCTTTATGGTTTATTTTCAAATCAATCACTTCCCGTTAAATTCACCCATGTATGCTTTCGGAGAAGGACATTTCATAAAACCGCTCATAATGCAGACTCCTGCCGCACCGCATTTCCGTACAGAAGCAATGTTATCGGGCGATATCCCACCTATAGCATAAACAGGTATATCAACACTATAGCAGACATCACGAAGAAAGTCAAGTCCCCGCGGCGGAAGTCCCTTTTTGCAGTCCGTCGCAAAGACATGACCTGCGGTGATATAATCAGCTCCGAGGCGCTGTGCTTCAAGAGCGTCATCAACAGAGTGACACGATGTGCCTATAAGGCTGAAATTCGCTTTGTCCTCAGCACTCATTTCACGAAGTATATGCAGTGGCAGATGAATACTGTCCGCACCGAGCTCAGCAGCAGCTTTCCAATAATAATGAAGTACAAGCTTAGTACCGTGTCCTTCGCATATCTCCGCAGCTTTCTTTGCAAGTTCACGGTACTGTGCTTCATCAAGATCTTTTTCGCGCAGTACGATATATCTTGGCTCCGCTTCTGCTATCCTTCCGAGCTGTTCAAAAAAGTCACCACCGCACAGCTTACGTGCTGTCACACAAATAATATCAGACATAAAGGTAATCGTTCAGTACAGGCTGAAGTCCCTCAGACGACATATCCTTGTACATCTTATCGAAGCTGCGGCTGTCGTTTATCTCAAACTGCTCATCGCCCTCTGCATTCTCGGCTTCCTTGCCCGTGTACTTGCTCTCATGGTCGCCAATGCCTGTCGATACTCCTGCCGAGACCTTTGTTGCTGCTATCTTTACAATGCCGTTGCGGAATGTCTCGCTCTCTCGTGAAGATACGGTTATACCGCAGAACGGCAGGAATATCCTGTAAGCACACAGCACCTGACAGAGCTGCTTTTCATGTACGTCGAGGGGATCTATACGATCGTTGTTGATGATGGGACGAAGTCTCGGACATGAGAGCGATATCTCAGCCTGCGGATACTTTCTCTGTAAATAGTACACATGAAGAGCACTTGCAAGAGCATCTTTCCTGAAATCCGAAAGTCCGAGAAGAGCCGAGCAGGCAATACCTCTCATACCGCCCATGAGCGCACGTTCCTGAGCTTCAAAACGGTACGGAAAAACTCTCTTGTGTCCCAAGAGATGAAGCTGTTCATAGCGGTCACTGTTGTAGGTCTCCTGAAAGACAGTTACGTAGTCCACGCCGCACTCGTGTAAATATTTGTATTCATCTGTGTTCAGCGGATAGACCTCTATGCCTACCATACGGAAGTACTTGCGGGCGAGCTTGCAGGCTTCGCCTATGTACTCGACATTGCTCTGAGCGCGGCTCTCGCCAGTAAGAATGAGTATCTCCTCCATGCCGCTGTCAGCGATGACCTTCATTTCATGCTCTATCTGCTCCATGTTCAGCTTCATTCTCCTGATGTCATTGTAGCAGTTGAATCCACAGTAAACGCAGTAATTCTCACAGTAATTTGCTATATACAGCGGAGTGAACAGATAGACCGTGTTTCCGAAATGCTTCTGTGTCTCAAGCCTTGCCTTTTCTGCCATTTTCTCAAGAAACGGTTCCGCAGCAGGAGAAAGGAGCGCTTTGAAGTCCTCAACAGTACAATTGTCGTGTGAAAGAGCTGCCCTTACGTCTTTTACAGTATACTTCGTATAGTCATAGTCCTTCATCTCAGTAAGGACTTTTTCCATGATGTCGGACTTGATGCGCTCCATGCCCTCCATGTACTCCATATGGTCTGTACGTGAAGACGGATCATTTTCAAGTTCATGTTTCTTTTTAAGTGCAGTCTCGGAGAGCTTATCCGAGTCTACAAAATAATGATTTTCCATTAGATTACCTTCTTTATAGATTAAGCACGGCAATTATCTCATCGCCGTCTTTTTCGCCGTTCGGCTCAAAGCCGAACGAACTATACAGCTTTTCAGCTGTAACGTTTTCAGGTTCGTATGACAGCCAGCATTTTTCAGCCTTTCCGCAGGGATATGTTCGTATAAATTCAAGTGCAAGCTGCATTGCTGCTTTTCCGTATCCCCTGTGCTGGTATCGGCTGTCTATCATAAACCGCCATATATTGTAGCTGTTTTCGGCTATCTTCGGAGCATCTTTCCAGTATTCATCTGTCCCGAAGCCTATCATGACAAATCCCACAGGCGTTTCATCATCGTATATCCCGAAAGGAAAAGCGCATCCGCCGCTTGTTATCGCAGCATAAGCCTCAACTATGCTTGTTTTGTTGTCCGCAACAAAGCTTCTCTGTGTCTCATCAACACTAAGACCGATGATATCCCAGATGTTTCCGCCGTTTATTTTTTCAAGATGCACCATTGTCAGTCATGCAGGAAGCCTGTTAGAGTATCCGAAGGTGCAGCACCTCTTGTGAGAACTCGTCCCAGACCTGCAAGATAAGCCTTTCTGCCTGCTTCTATAGCCTGCCTGAAAGCTTCTGCCATTACAGGAAGGTCGCTTGCTGTTGCAAGAGCTGTATTGGACATGACAGCAGCTGCTCCCATTTCCATAGCTTCGCAAGCCTGAGAAGGTCTGCCGATTCCTGCATCAACGATAATCGGAAGATCGATCTCGTCAATAAGTATCTGTATGAAATCTTTTGTAGCAAGTCCTTTGTTCGAGCCGATAGGTGAAGCCAGCGGCATTACCGAAGCTGCACCTGCATTCACAAGGTCACGGGCTGTATTGAGGTCGGGATACATATAGGGCATTACTACAAATCCTTCCTTTGCAAGTATCTCCGTAGCACGTACTGTCTCCTGATTATCGGGAAGAAGGTATTTTGTATCACGCATTATCTCGATCTTTACAAAATCTCCGCAGCCCAGCTCTCTTGCAAGACGAGCGATACGCACAGCTTCATCAGCGTTTCTTGCACCTGAGGTATTCGGAAGAAGTGTGACTCCCTTTGGTATATAGTCGAGAATATTCTCGTGCTCCTTTGAGTTTGTACGGCGTACAGCCAGTGTTATCATCTCAGCTCCCGCATACTTTACAGCAGCCTCGATAAGGCTTAGGGAATACTTTCCCGAACCCAGTATAAAACGTGAGGAGAACTCATGTCCCCCGATAATAAGCTTATCTTCTTTCATGTGCGTAATTTGTTATGTT
>CACZEJ010000159.1 GCA_902780115.1 Ruminococcus flavefaciens
ACCGTCAGCAGCAGATACAACGAGGATAGCACCGTCCATCTGAGCAGCACCGGTGATCATGTTCTTAACATAGTCAGCGTGTCCGGGGCAGTCAACGTGAGCATAGTGACGGTTGGGAGTCTCATACTCAACGTGTGCAGTGTTGATTGTGATACCACGTGCTCTCTCTTCAGGAGCCTTATCGATGTTAGCGTAATCAACGAACTCAGCATCGCCCTCAAGGTTGAGAACCTTTGTGATAGCAGCTGTAAGTGTTGTCTTACCATGGTCAACGTGGCCGATTGTACCAATGTTTACGTGCGGCTTTGTTCTGGAAAATTTTTCCTTTGCCATTGGAAATTACCTCCTAAAATATAAATTTAATAAGCTTTGGACTTGATATTATTGTAGCAACAACAAAACCAAAATGCAAGCTTTTTTTGATATTTTTTTGTGGATAACTTAGTCATCCTTCTTGCTGCGTGCCGAAATAATGTCATCAGCGATGCTCTTCGGTACTTCAGCGTAAGAGTTCGGCTCCATTACATACTGTCCGCGGCCCTGTGTCTTGGAACGCATATCGGTAGCATAACCGAACATCTCTGAAAGCGGAACCATAGCAACGATTCTCTGAGCGCCTGCAACAGCCTCCATGCCCTGGATCATTCCGCGGCGGGAGTTGAGGTCACCGATAACGTCGCCCATGTATTCCTCAGGTACAGTAACAGTAACCTTCATAATAGGCTCAAGAATGACAGGATCTGCCTTTCTCATACCTGACTTGAACGCCATTGACGCAGCGATCTTGAATGCCATTTCTGAGGAGTCTACCTCATGATAAGAACCGTCATAAAGTGTTACCTTAACGTCAACAACATTGTAGCTTGCAAGCACACCAGAGAGCATTGCGCCCTGGATACCTGCATCAACAGCGGGGATATACTCCTTCGGGATAGCGCCGCCGACAACTGCGTTGACAAACTCGTAGCCCTTGCCGGGGTTAGGCTCCAGTCTGATCTTAACGTGACCATACTGTCCCTTACCGCCTGACTGTCTTGCATACTTCTCATCAACATCCGAACCCTTGCGGATAGTCTCTTTGTATGCAACCTGAGGCTTACCGATATTTGCCTCGACCTTGAACTCACGGAGAAGTCTGTCTACGATGATCTCAAGGTGAAGCTCGCCCATACCTGCGATAATGGTCTGTCCTGTTTCCTCGTCTGTGTATGCCTTGAAGGTAGGATCCTCTTCTGCAAGCTTTGCAAGAGCGATGCCCATCTTCTCCTGGCCGGCCTTTGTTTTAGGCTCGATAGCAACACGGATAACGGGATCCGGGAACTCCATTGATTCAAGAATAACAGGATGTGCCTCTGTACAGAGGGTATCACCTGTTGTTGTATTTTTAAGACCTACAGCAGCAGCGATATCACCTGCATAAACAGTTTCGATATCCTGTCTGTGGTTTGCGTGCATCTGAAGGATACGGCCGATACGCTCGGAGTTATCCTTTGTAGAGTTATATACAGTTGAACCTGCGTTAAGTGTACCTGCATAAACACGGAAGAAACAGAGCTTACCAACATAGGGGTCTGTAGCGATCTTGAATGCAAGAGCTGCAAAGGGCTCTGAATCGGAAGAAGGAACCTCTACCTCTTCTTCGGTGTTGGGGTTGATGCCCTTGATAGCAGGAACATCTGTAGGAGCGGGCATATAGTCAACGATAGCGTCAAGAAGCTTCTGAACGCCCTTGTTGCGGTATGATGTGCCGCATACTACGGGAACCATAGTATTGTCGATAGTTGACTGACGGATAACTCTCTTGATCTCTTCCTTGGTGGGCTCTTCGCCTTCGAGGTACTTTTCAAGAAGCTCTTCGTCCTGCTCGCATACGTGCTCGATAAGATCTGCACGATACTTCTCTGCAAGCTCCTTCATATCCTCAGGGATCTCCTCAACCTTCATATCCTTGCCGAGATCGTCATAATAAACGTCTGCGTTCATCTCTACGAGGTCTACGATGCCCTTGAAGGTATCTTCCGCACCGATCGGGAGCTGGATCGGCACAGCGTTGCACTTCAGACGGTCTTTCATCATCTGTACAACATTGTAGAAATCGGCGCCCATGATATCCATCTTGTTGACGTATACCATACGGGGTACCTTATATTTGTCAGCCTGTCTCCAGACTGTTTCGGACTGAGGCTCAACACCGCCCTTAGCACAGAGAACCGTCACGGAACCATCAAGTACACGGAGTGAACGCTCGACCTCAACCGTAAAGTCAACGTGACCGGGGGTGTCAATGATATTGATTCTGTGGCTGCCCTTGGTACCGTCGCTTCCTGCCCAGAAACAAGTTGTGGCAGCAGATGTGATCGTAATACCTCTTTCCTTCTCCTGTGCCATCCAGTCCATGGTAGAAGCGCCCTCGTGGGTCTCACCGATCTTGTGGTTGACACCGGTATAGAAAAGAATACGTTCTGTTGTTGTTGTTTTACCGGCATCTATATGAGCCATGATGCCGATGTTGCGTGTCATTTCAAGTGATACTTGCCTTCCCATTTGAATCCTCCTTGATATTCGTACCCTCAGGCACATGCTGTCAGGGCACTTATGCCTCTATTACCATCTGTAGTGTGCAAATGCCTTATTTGCCTCTGCCATTCTATGTGTTTCCTCGCACTTCTTGGCAGCACCACCGATGCCGTTTACAGCATCAAGAATTTCTCCGGCAAGTCTTTCCTTCATTGTCTTTTCGGATCTGAGTCTTGAATATCTTGAGATCCAACGAAGTCCGAGTGTCTGTCTTCTCTCGGGTCTTACCTCCATAGGAACCTGGTAGGTAGCACCGCCCACACGGCGAGCCTTTACCTCAAGAGACGGCATTACCTTTTCCATAGCCTGCTCAAAAACCTCAAGCGGCTCTTTTCCTGTCTTTGTGTTCACGATCTCGAAAGCACCGTAAACGATCTTCTGAGCTACGCCCTTCTTGCCATCATACATGATGTTGTTGATAAGACGGGTCACCAGCTTTGAATTATAAACCGGATCGGGCAAAACGTCACGTTTTGCGACATTACCTCTTCTTGGCATTATACTTCCCTCCTTCACAGTAGTGATTTCATAGGTACTCGAAAGGACTTCTTCTTCCGCATTGCCATACAGAGAGGCACATATCTATGTAAAAATACATCTCTGTATTGCTTATTCATTAAAAGAGAGCCTTAAGAATGTGTTTTCCCGGATTCAGTGCCGGATCACTTCTTGCCTGCCTTCGGACGCTTTGCACCGTACTTGGAACGAGCCTGCATACGCTTTGCAACACCCTGTGCGTCGAGTGTACCACGGATGATGTGGTAACGAACACCAGGGAGGTCCTTAACACGGCCGCCTCTGATCAGAACAACGCTGTGCTCCTGAAGGTTATGGCCTAACAACGCTGTGCTCCTGAAGGTTATGGCCTACACCGGGAATATAGGATGTTACCTCTATGCCGTTTGAAAGTCTTACTCTGGCGATCTTTCTGATAGCTGAGTTAGGCTTTTTAGGTGTAGCTGTCTTAACAGCAGTACAAACGCCTCTTTTCTGAGGTGAGTTCTGGTCGATAGCTCTGCGCTTCTTTGAGTTCCAACCCTTGAGAAGTGCCGGAGCCTTGGCTTTCTTTTCAGAAACCTCTCTGCCCTTGCGAACTAACTGGTTAAACGTTGGCAATTCACTGCACCTCCTTGCTCAAAAAATATATGTTCAACGGCCATACAAAAGTATGTGCCGGTAAACAGCGCTTTATTCAATTTCACCGTAAAATCCAACGCTTTTACGCTATTTATATTGAACCTTCACAGCAAAATTTACCTCGGCAAGCTATTCGCTCACAAGTATTTATTCTACCACATCTTCCCTTCATTTGTCAACCCCGAAATTATCAAATTCATTGAAAATCAATTTACGAAAATCAATTTATGATCAATTTTGCGCCGGCAGGTTACACGGGGGAACCCTTCCTAAAACCGCTGAATTTGATCTGCCGCTCCCAATTCGGCGCAGAGCCTGCGCCGAAAGCACTAAAAAAGGAGCTGTGAAGATATGATGAAGCTTTCATCATTCTTTCACAGCCCCGACAAGGTCTTGCTTTTTTCTTTCCGATCCTGAACGTCAAATCATACGGGCGGTGATGCCGGATCCAGAAAAAGAATGCTACCTGTTTGAAATACTGTAACGATATTCCTTTGGTGTCATGTGGAACTTCTTCTTGAATATCCTGTTGAAATAAGACAGATTAGTGATGCCGATGCTGGCGGCGACCTCCGTGATCTGTACACGTGTGGTCAGCAGAAGGTTGGATGCAATGTTAAGACGATAGTCATTTATGTATTCGATACAGGTCATACCCATGTATTTTTTGAAGAAACGCATGAAGTAATGCTTGCTGAGGTTGACCGTTTCTGCAAGCTCATCAATAGTGATGTTGTTCATGTAGTTCTCGTTGATGTAATCAATGATGGCCTTTATGTTCTTT
>CACZEJ010000160.1 GCA_902780115.1 Ruminococcus flavefaciens
CGGAGGAGATGCGCGAATGGCTGAAGGAGCTCCGCGAATACCGCACAGACCTCATGGCATACATCAGAAGCTACGGACAGGATATCATCGCCGAGATAGAGGATAAGAAGGTACTCACTGACGATCTCGCCGAGCGTATCGAAAGAATTCTCACAGCTTTTGAAGAATAAGGCGGTGGATCACTATGCCTAACATGAGAGAGATCCGCGAAAGGATCGGAAGTATCCAGCAGATACTGAAAATTACCAATGCTATGTACCTCATGTCGTCTTCCAAGCTCAAAAAAGCAAGGAAATCCCTTGAGTGTACAGAGCCTTACTTCTATAAGCTCCAGTCCACTATCGAAAGCGTTCTGGAGCATACTCCGCACACACGTCAGTTCTACTTCGACAGACGTAAGGATATCCCCGAGGATAAGCGTAAAAAAGGCTATATCGTCATCACGGCAGATAAGGGGCTGTGCGGAAGCTACAACCATAATATACTGAAATATACCGAACAGAAACTGGACGAGGCTGCCGATATCGACAACTGCTACCTTTTCGTTATGGGTCAGGTGGGAAGAATGCACTTCCAGCGCAGAAATAAAAACGACAAAAATGCTGTTGTGGACGGCGAGTTCCTCTACACCACCCAGAACCCGACGCTCTACAGAGCTCAGGAGGTGGCTGAGCTGGTGCTCGACAAGTTTGAAAAGCGCGAGCTCGATGAGGTATACCTTATCTATACTGATCTGATAAGCTCAAATGTGCAGGAGCCCAGAACGCTTCGTCTGCTCCCCTTTGAGCGAAGGCACTTCGGCAAGGCTGCCGACGGTACTATGAAGAAGCTGCCGAAAGCTTCCTTCATGCCTTCCCCTGAGGAGGTAATGAACTACCTTATCCCTCAGTACGCAAAGGGCATAATCTACGGCGCTATGGTCGAAGCCTTCTGCTGTGAACAGCAGGCGCGCATGACCGCTATGGACGCTGCTACTACCAGTGCAAAGGACATGATAAAAAACCTTTCGCTGCTCTACAACCGCGCAAGACAGGCGGCTATCACTCAGGAGATCACCGAGGTATGCGGCGGCGCACAGTCTCTCGTTGAATGACTGTAGGGACGCGCATTGCGCGTCCGCATACAACAAACATAAAACAATATATGTAGGGGCTGATGCCCACATCAGCCCGTCAAATTTACACAATACCCACGGGGCGATGTGGGCATCGCCCCCTACAATACGTTTCTTTTTATTTATCCGAAAGGCACGGACGCCCATTGGGCGTCCCTACAAGTTCTCTTAAAAAGGAGAAAAAAATGGAAAAAGGCAGAATCACTCAGGTCATAGGACCTGTTATAGATGTCGAGTTCGGCGCAGGAAAGCTCCCTATGATAAGGGACGCTCTCACCGTCGAAGTTGACGGAAAAAAGCGCGTTATGGAAGTGGCTCAGCATATGGGCAACCATATCGTCCGCTGCATCATGCTCGCGTCCAGCGAGGGACTGAGCAAGAATATGGAAGTAACTTCCACAGGCTCTTGTATCAAAGTACCTGTCGGCGAGCAGACCCTCGGACGTATGTTCAACGTTCTCGGCGAACCTATCGACAAGAAGGGCGATGTCGAGACAGAAGAAAAATGGGAAATACACCGCAAAGCTCCTACCTTCCAGGATCAGAGCCCTGTTGTAGAGGTCCTCGAAACAGGCATCAAGGTCATAGACCTTATCGCTCCTTACGCTAAGGGCGGTAAGATAGGTCTTTTCGGAGGCGCAGGCGTTGGCAAGACCGTCCTCATTCAGGAGCTTATCAGAAATATCGCTACCGAACACGGCGGATACTCTATATTCACCGGTGTCGGAGAGCGTTCCCGTGAGGGCAACGACCTCTGGAACGAAATGCAGGAATCGGGAGTTATCTCCAAGACCGCTCTCGTTTTCGGTCAGATGAACGAACCTCCGGGATCACGTATGCGTGTCGCTCAGACAGGTCTTACTATGGCTGAGTACTTCCGTGACCGCGAGCACAAGGACGTTCTTCTCTTTATCGACAATATCTTCCGTTACGTACAGGCAGGCTCAGAGGTATCGGCTCTTCTCGGACGTATGCCTTCTGCCGTTGGCTATCAGCCGACACTCGCTACGGAAGTCGGCGAGCTCCAGGAGCGTATCACATCTACGAAAAACGGCTCTATCACATCGGTACAGGCAGTTTATGTCCCTGCGGACGACCTCACTGACCCTGCACCTGCCGTTACATTCGCTCACCTCGACGCTACGACCGTTCTTTCACGTAAGATAGTTGAGCAGGGTATCTATCCTGCCGTTGACCCACTTGAATCGAACTCCCGTATCCTCGAACCCGAGATAGTCGGCGAGGAGCACTATACCGTCGCAAGACGTACTCAGGAGCTTCTCCAGAAGTACAAGGAATTGCAGGATATCATCGCTATCCTCGGTATGGAAGAACTGGACGAGGACGACAAGCTCGCTGTATACCGCGCAAGAAAGATACAGAAGTTCCTCTCGCAGCCTTTCAACGTTGCCGAGAACTTCACAGGTCTAAAGGGTAAGTACGTTCCCCTCAAGGACACTATCGAGGGCTTCAAGGCTATCATCGACGGCGATATGGACAAGTACCCCGAGGCTGCATTCCTCATGGCAGGAACTATCGACGACGTTATCATGAAAGCACGTCAGATGGACGAGGCATAAGGGAGGCGGCTGACTATGGCTAAGACCTTTCACCTTGAAATAATCGCTACCGACCGCGTTTTCTTCAGCGGAGAGACCGAACACCTCGTTATAACCGCTATAGACGGACTTCTCGGTATAATGGCAGGTCATGAACCGCTCGTAACCTGCCTGCCTACAGGCGAGCTGAAATACCTTGTGGACGGCGAATGGAAGTATGCCGCTATCTCAGAGGGATTTATACAGGTAATGCCCGATTCTTCCATAATACTCGCGGATACCTGCGAGCTTCCAGAAGAAATAGACATCAAACGCGCTCAGAAAGCCAAAGAACGTGCCGAGGAGCTCCTAAGGCAGAAACAGAGCATCAAAGAATACTATGAGACTCAGGCTGCGCTCAACCGCGCTATCAACCGCCTGAAAGTGTCTCAGAAACACTTCAAATAAGTACGAAAGCACTCCAATGGAGTGCTTTTTTGTAGTGCGGATAGTATCCGTCCCTACAGTCGTTCCATATTACTTATCCGAATATATTTTGCCAATGGCAAAAGCTATGGACTTAATTTGTTCATAATTCCGAAATTTTCTCCGCGTTATTGTGCATATTCTTGAAATGGCAACATTTTCAGGTCAGATGCTTGACTTTTTTATAAAAATATAGTACAATAATTGTAATTGTCAATGAG
>CACZEJ010000161.1 GCA_902780115.1 Ruminococcus flavefaciens
ATTTGCGGCGACGGAAAACTCGAACCCAATGAGGAGATCGACCTGTTCGTCAGCATGAATGTGCCGTTCCGTATCGAGGGCGACCAGAAAATACTCGAAGGTATCAGGATACCTGACCGTTATCAGGTGCTCAACCGCACTATCTTCGAGCTTGTCCCCGATGATACGCCCCTCGAGGCTATCGAGGAACACGTTGAGTTCAACCCCAACCTGCCTGACGTATACAAGATACTCAGCGAGGGATTCCCGAATATAGCGGATTTCTCACTGTGGTACACCGATACCTCACACCGCTGCCGTCACGGTATAAGCCGCGTATTCACCTACCGCGGTTCGACAACGGCTTCGGCAGTTTTCGATATCGGAAGCACCGTCCTCATCGGACAGGTGGCTACAAATAAGGCAGCAAGAGGCAGAGGTTACGCAAGAGAGTTCCTGAAATGGCTCGCCAAGTTCTTCAACGGACTCGGCAAAAGAGCTTATCTGCTCGCGCTCGATGTAAGAGTAAGCTTCTATCAGGAGATAGGCTTCCGAGTAGCAGGACGCGAGATTGTCCTTGAACGTATCGACGTTGAAAAGGAAAGCGCTGCTAAAGGTAAGCTTGAAGAAAGATCATAAAACAGTATATGATACAGTCCGAAGGCGGCGAACAATGCTGCTTTCGGACTTGCTTTTTGCTGATGTACCATTCCTCAATAAAAATGTTTGACATAAAAAAGAAGATATGATATAATTACCCTGATATTGTTTTGATATCAATGAATTTTCGGAGGTTTATCATGAAAAAAATAGCATTGACACTGGCATTCATTCTTACTTTATGCTCATTTACAGGCTGCAAGGACAAGAAGTCCGAAAAGGCAGACAAGAGCACCTCGTCAAGTAAGTCTGAAACAACAGATGAAACAACAACAGAAGCCGAAGCTACTGAGGCTGAGGGTAACAGCAAAAATGCTGATGAGAATAAAGAAAACAACAGCGATGACAATGAAGACGATCCCCAGGAAGAAGATAACGATGATATCAATTTCAAAAGAGGCAAGATCGAGGACGGCGTTTATTCAAATGAATTCGCTGATATAAAGTTTGCCGCTCCCGAGGGCTGGACTTTTGCCGACGATGAATATATTCTCAAGATGATGAATATCAGCCTTGATAAAATCGGCGATGACACTGCTATTACCCAAGAACTCCTCGACCAGGCTGTTATCTATGACGCTTTCTGCATGGATCAGACTACAGGAAAAAATATCATTTTCGAGTTTGAGAATCTCGAAAAAGAAGTCCCCAACCCTGATGAATATACTATGGACGATATCATAGCTGCGTTCGATCAGCAGCTTGCAGCAATTGATGCCATTGAATACAAAAAGGTCAAAACCGATACCACTACGATCGCCGGCAAGGAGTATACAAGGCTGGTTTATCAGGCTGATATGGGCGGCGTTATTTCTATTGAGCAGGTATTCTATATCAGACGTGATGGCAATTTAGTGTTCTGCATAATCGCTTCCAACGGTCAGAGCGGTGAGGATATGACCACCTACGAGGATAAATTTGAAACTCTCAGCTGAGCTGTATTCCGGACATAATATCATAAAAAGCCATAGCATTACGCTATGGCTTTTTCATTATGTATTAACTCAGAACAGTATGTCCTTGAAACAGAGCATAGGCTCATTCTTGTCAAAATCCCAGCTGTGATACGAATCACCGTGGCAGTATTCCTTCTGGTCACACTTTGAACAAGTGGGATTATCGTCAGAAAGGTCACGGCGGAATATCTGAAACTTGTTGTTCCATACATCGCTGAATCTGTCACGAAGGATATTTCCCTGAACGAACTCCGGTCTGCGTTCGATATCGAGACAGGCCATGATATCGCCGTTAGCAGCGATACTTGCTGTATACAGACCTGCTGTGCAAAGGTAGTACCAGTCGCGCACTTCACGCTCGTACTCCATACCGAGATAGTGACTGCATCCGTATGTAACAGGTTCGCCTTCGATACGCTTATTTCTGATATACTCAAAGAGATACTGATAGTCCTCTTTTGTGAGGATAAGCTCGGGGTGCTGCTTAGCACGTCCCATAGGCTCCATATTTACTATTCTCCATGAGTCTATATCCATTTCGTTGAATATCTTGAAAAGCTCGTCAAGCTCTCGGATACTCTTGTGAGTAACGACTGTAGTCACCTGAACGCTCTCAAAACCTCCAACACGAATAAGGCTTTCGATACCGTTCATAGCCTTTCTGTATCCACCAGGAGTTCTGCGGAACTCGTCATGTGTCTGCTCAAGACCGTCTATGCTGACAGAGATAGTTCCCATGCCGACTTTTTTAAGGTCGCGGGCAACGCTGTCGTCAATGAGTGTAGCATTGCTTGTCATGCCCCAGCTGAAGCCAAGGTCATGAGCTACGCCGAGAATATCGAAAAATTCCTTGCGGAGAAGCGGTTCGCCGCCCGTGATATCGAGCATCTTGCCGTTAGTTGAAAAATCGTCCTTGATCTGCTGTAAGAATGTCCTGTACTGATCTACTGTGAGTTCCTCTGACTCAACGTCACCGCAGTGGCTTCCGCAATGGAGACATCTTTCATTGCAGCGCAGTGTGAGTTCAAGGAAAAGGTTGCGGAGCTCGGGTTTTGTCATGAGAGTTTTTCTGTAGTCTCTCATCTGCCCGAGGTGTCTGGTTTTCATGTTTACGTCGAGCATATATTACTTCTCCTGAGAAGGTGTATTTTCATTATCTGTTACCGCATCAACGCCCGACTCTATATCACCGCGGATATCCTTTATAACGTCCTTGATAGGAGATATGCCGTAAAGTGAGATGACAATATCATTTCTCGGGTCATATGTTGTGGTTGTGGTAGTTGTTGTTTTATTGTCAGGCTTAGTAGTATTTTCTATCTTTTCGATAGTTGCTCCCCTCATTATACCTGCATACTCTTCATTCTCATTAAGTGTCTTGATCTCACCGAGCAGATATCTCTGGAGCAGCAGCAGGTCGGCAATGCTTACCTTGCCGTCACGGTTGATATCTCCATAGCTTGTTGATGCGAAGTTCTGCGCCTGTCCTGTAACAAGCATTCTTCTGAGAACGATAGCATCAAAGCTGTCGATCTGCTGATCGAGATTGACATCGCCGAGAAGTCTGTAGAATACAGGCGGACCATACAATACCTCAGGCATCGTTGTAGTTACAGCTTCTGATGTTGTTGTAGGCTCTGGTATTGATGTAGTTGTCATCATCCACGGCGGACCGTAAAGTGTATGCATAAATGTTGTAGTTGTTGTGGTAAATGTCTCCTGCGGTAAAGAAGATGTAGTCGATGTTCCCA
>CACZEJ010000162.1 GCA_902780115.1 Ruminococcus flavefaciens
CGATGTCCCCGATGCCGCAGGCGCACTGGGATTCAAGCTCATAGAGAGTACCGTCATAGTCCACACCGAAGACAGGCTCAACGACGGCTGATACCCTCATATACTAAAAAAGAAGGACTAAATATCATGACAAATTATGAAGAATTAGCGCGCAACCGCAACCTGAAATCACAGGAATTCGCGCATAACCGCACACTTATGAACAAGATAAACAAGATACGCTCAGTACTGTTTTTCTTGTATTTCGTGCCTATGATAGTGTATATCCCCACTGCCTTTTTCATGGGATTCATCACAAATATCTCAGTTGCAGGACTTGACGCACTGATAGTAATACCTGCGGTAGGCTACTGCGCATGGAGAGGCTGCTACAGCTACAGGGACTTCATGGCACTGCTCGTCTTAGTCATACTTTTCATCAATCAGCTGCTGCTGATGTTCCTGAGCCCGTATGAGAACAGTATGTTCCACAAGTTCGATATATTCCATAAATGTGCTATGATACACATGGTACTGCTCGTAATATGCGGTACAGCAGCTGTTATCAACCTGAAAATAAACGTTCAGTACCATAAACTCGAAGCAAGTGACGGCTTTCCGCACTTCAACGAGCGCTTCTTCGATCAGGAGATGGATACTCAGCAGTCAAAGATCAAAGACCCGTATCAGGACAAGATCGACCGAAACCGCAAGTACTCCTCTGATGAGATGACAGATGTAAACTTCGACGATCAGCCATACAAAGAATACCCCAAGAGCGAAGGTTCGGATACTATGGACAGCATATAAGCTGCTATGAAAAAATACCGCTCGGTCATTCTGTATCTGCTCATTGCATTCCTGCTCTCATTTGTGTCAATGACGGCACAAACAGCTATCCCAAGCGAGACTGTCAGATTTCTGCTTTTCGGCATTCAGGCAGCTTCACCAACTATATCGGCGATCACTGTCCTCGCCCTCAATAAAGAACTGAAAGCAGGCTTTTCTGCGATATTCCGCACAGAGCACCTATTTGCCGCGTTTCTTTTACCCATAGTTATCGCTTTCGGGACTATGCCCGCATCAAAGATGATCTATTGCATCTCCAACGGACAAGCTTTTTCCTGCGGTCACATTTCCGCAAAACAGCTCGTAATCATACTGTGGGCGCTTGTCGCTGAGGAGCTCGGCTGGCGCGGCTTCCTTGAACCGAAACTCAGGACACATAGGCTTCCCGACGCGGCTGTTCCGCTTATTGTAGGCGCTGTATGGGGAGCATGGCACTTCCATTACTTCATTCAGAAAAGTATAGACGTACCCATAACGCTGTTCTTTGCAGGCTGTATTGCCGAAAGCTATATTTACAGCTATATGATGAGATACACAGGAAATATTTTGTCAGCAATGATCTATCATTTCTCATGCAATCTTTGTCTGCATCTGTTCATGCTTAATCCTGCGGATAATAACGGCAGTTCCACACCGTATATCATACTTACAGTACTTGAATCGGTAACGGCTCTGCTGCTGACTGTCAGGCAGCCTGAAACAAAAACTAAAGACGCATAACTTAAAACGGCTGAGCATAAACTGCCCTGCCAATTTCTTGTCAATGTGTAATTTTCACAGAAAAACAGCAAAATTTCATCAAAAACTAAGGCGGCTCGGAGCTGCCTTTTTTATTGACATGAAAGAGGTAAAATGCTATAATTAATGTGTCATCAATAACCGCCATAAGGCGGTTATTGCCCCGAACAAAATTCGGGGAACGTAAATCCATTAATGTTATGTACTGACAAAGTACGATATTTGTTATAAAGGAGAACTTTTGAAAATGAGCGGTAATATCAACAGCTACGAAAGCCCATTCTGCACACGTTATGCAAGCGAGGAAATGCAGTATATTTTCTCTGCGGATAAAAAATTCACGACCTGGAGAAAACTCTGGGTAGCTCTCGCAAGAGCTGAAATGAAGCTCGGTCTTCCTGTCACAGAGGCACAGGTAAAGCAGCTCGAGGAGCATATCAACGATGTAGACTACGAAATGGCAGCTGAACGCGAAAAGATCACACGCCATGATGTTATGGCTCACGTTTTCACATACGGACAGGCTTGCCCCGATGCAGCAGGCATCATTCACCTCGGTGCTACTTCCTGCTATGTAGGCGATAATACCGACGTTATCATCATGCGCGACGCTCTTAAAATAGTCCGCAGAAAGCTCATAAACGTCATGAACAACCTTGCAAAGTTCGCAGACGAGTACAAGAACCTCCCTTGTCTGGCTTATACTCATCTTCAGCCTGCTCAGCTCACTACAGTGGGCAAGAGAGCTACTCTCTGGCTCAATGAGCTCCTCATGGACTTCAACGACCTCGAATACCGTATGTCCACACTGAAGCTCCTCGGCTCAAAGGGCACAACAGGTACTCAGGCTTCATTCATGGAGCTCTTCGAGGGCGACACAGACAAGATCAAGAAGCTCGAGCAGATGATAGCTGAGGAAATGGGCTTCGATGCTGTAGTTCCCGTATCAGGTCAGACCTACTCACGTAAGGTAGATTCAAAGGTGCTCGAACTTCTCAGCGATATCGCTCAGACAGCAAGCAAGTTCTCGAACGATATGCGTATCCTCCAGTCCTTCAAGGAAATGGAAGAGCCAAGAGAGAAGAAGCAGATAGGTTCTTCTGCTATGGCTTACAAGCGTAATCCTATGCGCTGCGAGAGAATAACCTCCCTCGCTCGTTACGTAATGATAGACAGCCTTAACCCTGCATTCACAGCAGGCACACAGTGGTTCGAGAGAACTCTCGACGACTCAGCTAACAAGCGTATCAGCGTTGCAGAGGCATTCCTCGGCGTTGACGCTATCCTCAATATCATGATGAACGTCACAAACGGCATCGTTGTATACCCCGAGATGATACGCCGCCGCGTTATGGCAGAGCTCCCGTTCATGGCAAGCGAGAACATCATGATGGACGCTGTTAAGAAGGGCGGCAACCGTCAGGAGCTCCACGACCGCATCATGGACTACTCTATGGAAGCAGGCGCAAACGTCAAGGTAAGAGGTCTTGACAATAACCTCTGCGAGCTCATCGAAGCTGACCCGATGTTCATGGTAACAAAGGAAGAGCTCGAAGCAGTTCTCAAGCCCGAGAACTACACAGGAAGAAGCTCACAGCAGGTGGACGAGTTCCTTGCTGAGTGCATCAAGCCTATACTCGATGCAAACAAGGATATCCTCGGAGAAAGCTTTGAAATGAAAAACTAACTGTAGGGAACGCCGCCCTCGGCGTTCCACTGATAAAAATTATGTGCT
>CACZEJ010000163.1 GCA_902780115.1 Ruminococcus flavefaciens
AAAAAAATGTCAAAATTTATGACGATATGGCAGTTTCGGCAGAAAACTTCAAGCCTATCGCTGTCAAATATATCGACCGCATTTATCTTTGCTCTGCCGCTGAACATCTCCTCTGCTCTGTCAATATCACGAACGCCGAGATATACTTCATATTTTCCCATTCCGATCAGTGTCTCGGCAGCTGCTCTGCCAACATGACCCGTCGCACCGAGAAGTCCTGCCCTGATCTTATTGTCAGATCGTTCCTTCAACATATTCTGTTCCTACTTTCTCTTGTATATTCAGTTTTACGATCTCTGTCAGCTTTTCAACAGTCGGATTGTCAAACAGTTCAGGCAGCGTTATCTCGGAAGCGAACTCGGAATTTATAGCATGGATAACCTTCATCGCCTTCAAAGAATCTCCGCCGCAGTTAAAGAAGTCGTCATTCACCGCAGCATTCTCGATCCTGAGAACTTCCTTCCAGATATTGATGATACGCTTTTCATCATCATTAGCTTCACGCTGCTCCGCCTTAACTGCCGAAGCTCCTCTTTCGACCCATGCTGCACGTAACGCCTTTCTGTCAACTTTTCCGTTTGCAGAGAGCGGTATCACATCAACGCTTCTGATCTCCGACGGCATCATATATTTCGGAAGCATATGCCTGAGCTTTGCGGACATACGCTCGCTGTCAAAGTTATATACGGTCTCGGGAGCTCTTGCGATAATGCATCTCTGGTTTGCAGCAATATTCTCATCAGGGAATACCGCTTCTGTTCTGAATCCGTGCTTTTCAAGCAGTGCCGTCCATTCATCAAGGCTCAGGAGCGCATTTCCTGTTTCCTTTCTCGTATCCTTCAGACCCGTATAAGCCTTCTCGAAGTGATATGTTGTAAGGAGCTGAAGAGCATAGTTCTCAACTATTTCATTTATGACAAGTACACCCGACGGAACAAGCGTATTCCTTATCTGTTCAAGAGTGATATCAAGATCGTCCGAACGATGTATGGAATTATCTGCAATTATCATATCAACAGAATGAACATTTATATCCTGTGAAGCAAAGTCCTTGTTCAGATCGAGCCGCATGAACGAGATATCCTCACTTTCCGCAGCTGCTTTTTCTCTGGTCTCAAGGAAGCTTGATGATGCATCTGTAAAGATGTAGCTTCCTCTGCTTCCAAGTGCAGCAAGATACGAGCTTGTATTGTCATTCACTCTGCCTGCCAGTTCCATTACAACCGTACCGTTTTTCTTTTCGGAATATGCCGCAATGCTTCTTCCGACCGCGTCTGCATAGACTGTGTCATTTTTCTGGAATCTGCCGATATACGCAGGAAGTATCATACTCCTGCCTTCGCTTATAAGCTCATAGACATTTATTTTTCCTGTGATAAGTCCCAGCTGAGTATCAGCCTCGCTCATCATAATATCGTAGAATTCCCTTATTATGCCCGACGAAGGTATTTCAGCAAATGCATGAGTATTCACAGCTTTTATCCACTGCTTCATAAGCTTTGAATATACTTCATCAAGACCAAGCTTTTCGACATCAGCTTCACTGCCTGTATAAGGAACATTCTTCTCGCCGAACAGTCTTTCAAGAACTGCTTTCATTACGGTACACGCCGAATTGTCAAGCTCCTGACAATATTCAATGCTCTCATTGAACTGTTTAGCTTCGCTGACGATATCAGCAAAACTTGCTTTGATATCAGCTGTTGCGGTTTCAGCATTCTCCTTCTGTATATCAAGGAACTCATTCCCTTCATTCTTTTCAAGGAGAACGTCCATATATATCTTGTTGTCAACGATATGTGCAACTGCTCTGCTAACGCCTTCAAGGCGCATTGCGGTGTGCTCGATATCCTCAAGCTCGATACGGTATCCGTTGAGCTTTATCTGATTGTCGTCCCTTCCGAGGAACTTCATGCAGCCGCTGCTGAAATAGCTGCCGAGATCACCTGTCTTGTAAAGGCGTATGCCTGTTTCGGGGTGAACGATGAATTTTTCATCTGTTATCTCACGATTATTGTAATATCCTCGTGCAAGACCCTTTCCTGCAATATAAAGATCACCTGTAACATGATCCGGAGAAGGTTCAAGGCGCTCGTTCAGTATATAGAACTGCTGATTTGCCAGAGGATAACCATAGGGTATGCTCTTCCACGAGCTGTCAACTTTATCTATGATGTAATAATTCGACCAGATGGAAGCCTCTGTAGCTCCGCCGAAACTTATCATCTCAGCATTCGGCAGGCTCTTCCTGAGCCTATCAGGGAGCTCAACAGGTATCCAGTCTCCGCTCATCATAACATTTTTCAGTGAAGCAATACCTGCATTCTTCATCTCAAGATATTCCTGCATCATTTCCATAAGAGCAGGTACCGTGTTCCATACCGTTACATTGTATTTCTGTATAAGCTCCAGCCAGTGCTGAGGATCCTTGCTTCCTGCATCGTCAGGTATAACGACAGCGCCGCCTGCTGCCCACATTCCGTAAATATCATATACAGAGAGGTCAAAGTTCAGATTTGATATAGCTATCGCTCTGTCGTCATGTCCCACGCCGAATCTGTTATTCACATCGACAATGGTATTGAAAGCTGCACCATGCTCTATCATAACGCCCTTTGGCTTTCCTGTAGTACCTGATGTGAAGATAACATATGCCAGAGAATCGACATCAGGACGCTTCAGGTATACTTCATCTGTCCAGTTTACGATATCATCATCTACAACTATCTTATTGCCTGTAAAGCCGTCAACTTTCGCTGTTCTGTGAGGCTGAACAATAAGCGAAGCTACATTTCCCTCCTCGAGTATCTCCTTTATCCTCTCTCTCGGGAACTTAGCATCTATCGGGAGATATGCAGCTCCTGACATGATGATGCCGAGAGTTGAGATGACCTGTTCATAGCCCTTGTCCATTACAACAGCTACGAGCTCATCTTTTTTCACGCCGATATCTGCAAGACGACGGGCTATCTTTCCTGCGCACTCATAGACAGTATCATATGTGAACTGCTTATCTGAGGTTATTATCGCAGGTGAATCGCCGTATTTCTTTCTGGATCCTTCAAAAAGATCATAGAGAGTTCCGATCGGTATATTTTTAGCTGTATTGTTGGCTTTTTCACGAGCTGAACAGTCGATGCTAATCATACCGCTCATATCCGATGACTTCCATAAGCTGCTGTCCTCAGCAAGCTTTTCCACCAGAG
>CACZEJ010000164.1 GCA_902780115.1 Ruminococcus flavefaciens
ATATATATCGTGAATTCCATTTCCGATGTTTCTTCAAGCCTTCTTACGTATGCGCTTCCGCCGAGCGCCTTTGCGGTTTCATGAACTACATACAGTCCGATGCCGCTGCCATTCTTGTCTGACGCATTCGAGCCTCTCCAGTAGCACCTGAATACATATGGCAGTTCATTCTCGGGAAGAAGCTTTCCGCTGTTCCTGACAGTTATGCAGAAGCCCTCATCGTCGCGCATTATCCTGACTGCTATGCTGCTGCCGTCGCCGTATTTCACAGCGTTCTCCAGAAGCTGGCTCACTGCGCGGTAAAGTGCGTATTTATCGCTCTCAACAACTGCTTCGCTGCTGCATTCCACGCTGAATCCTATCATTTTCAGCTTCATTCTGTCCTTGTACTCACGCCTTATAAGTTCAGCAAGCTCACTTATAGGGAAGCGGCTCACCTCAATGTCACAGCCGTCCGCCGAGGCGTTTGAGGACGCGATAAGATCAGCTGCAAGAGCTTCTATCTTCTCTGCGTTGTGGTCTATCTTGTCGGCAATATCAGCAGTCATGCCCTTGTCCGAGTAAAGTCCCGTGCGCACAGCATCTGTGTAAAGGCGGATATTCGCAACAGGTGTCTTTACACC
Organism: Ruminococcus flavefaciens; assembly: GCA_902780115.1. GTDB lineage: Bacteria > Bacillota > Clostridia > Oscillospirales > Ruminococcaceae > Ruminococcus > Ruminococcus flavefaciens_Y. The sequence goes on from CACZEJ010000164.1 coordinate 624, forward strand.
GTGAGCTATTGCCGAAACGAACTTCTGCCGCTGACCTTCAAGGTCATGTATGCGTCTGCTGCTCGCCTTCAGAACGTCTGTCAGCATATTCATTCCCCAGATGTACTTGCCGAAATATCGATTCCTGCTCTCGGGCAGCTTCTGTATGTCACGAAGACGCGCAAGGCGCTCGGGATATTCCGACAGCTTCCGAAACGGAGCAAGCACTGCGAAATAAATATACATCACTGCTGCAAGGATAATAATAAAGCATACTATGATAACAGTATTTGCCGCTGTGACAAATCCCATATCAATATCCGCTTTATAGGTATACTCCACAAAGCCTTCCAATTCGCCGTTACTGTCATATATACTGCAAACTGCGCTGAGCTTATCCGTCGAGACATAGAAAGCATCTTCACTCTTCACTTTCAGAGGGATATATTCTATCCTTTCGGGAGCATTGCTGCCGTACTCACTGCGCCAGCTGCTGATATTCCGCGCAATTATAACATCTATATCATCAGCTGTAGTATTATGCTCGCGCACGAGCTCATCATTTATCCTGTTTGTCGTTACGTTACGCTCGCCGATGCGTCTTTCCGACAGCTCTCTGCACCAGTAATTCAGCCCTGTTATCAGGACAGCGAACACTGCTGCTATGGACAGTACTGTTTTCACAAATCTACTCATTGCATTCACCGAATCTGTAGCCGTACTTCCATACAGTCTTTATGATCTCGGGAGAATTCGGCGTACTTTCAAGCTTCTCCCTTAACCAGCGTATGTGTACACTGACAGTGCTTGGTTCTGTAAAACAGTCAGTTCCCCACACCGCATTGAACAGCTCCTCCTTGCTGACGGCTTCACCTTCGTGCTGCATGAGGTACTGTAAAAGTTCAAACTCCTTTGTGTTGAGCCTGAGCTCTCTGCCGTCCTTGGTGACGCGCCTTGAAGCGGTATCGAGAACTATCCCGCAGCTTTCGAGAACGGCGCTCTGTGAAGTCTCCGTGCCGCTGCGCTTAATAAGCGCCCGTATCTTTGCAGTCAGGACTTTCACCGAAAAGGGCTTGTCTATGTAGTCGTCGGCACCTGTCTCATAACCGAGGAGCTTACTGTCCTCGTCCGTCTGGGCACTCATCATGAGTATCGGAATCCCGCAGCTTTTGCCGCGTATCACGGTACAGGTCTCAAAGCCGTTCATTTTCGGCAAAATAACGTCAAGAAGCACTATCCGGAAATCCTCCTCATCAAACAGCTCAAGGGCTTCCCCGGCATCAGCGCAAAGCCGTGCCGAGAAGCCCTCCTTTATCATGAAGTCCCTTATCAGTGTTCCTAATTCATGGTCGTCTTCTATTATAAGTATATCAGTCATGTTTTTCTCCGTATATGAAGTATCAGCGGGCATACTCCCAACTGCCAAGATCTATGAATTCAGGTGTCTGCTCAACTCCGTCCACACCCGTTAATACCGCCTGAAGCTTTTTCGTACCGTAGTCCGCAAGCACCATATGGACTACACTGTTACTGCGGATATTCTCGCGCACTGCACTGAGCTTCTCACTTGTTATCAGCTCCTTGAAACGTCCTGTGGTCAGCCCCTTCTGACCGCAGAAAAGCTGTTCGTATCTTTTCCACCTTACGTTATTGTTTGCATCGAATACGATATAGCTAAGATTCCCGTCTGCTGCAAAGGAATTCACGACACAGACGCAATGGGGATCGCTCCACTCGATCTTGTCCCCAAGCTTCGATGAACCGTCCCTGACAGTCGGTGTTCCGTCGGCACTTTCCACAACGAGCTCTGCGACAAGCGCGTCATTTTCGTCTGTTGCAAGAACATTCACACAGTAGGGATACTTTTCTGCGTTGTCAACGAGAAAATCCACACATTCTCTTGCTGTGGCATAATTCTCGACAGCATACCTCATATCGTATGTATAGCTTCTTTTTTCCGAATATGTATACGGCTCTCCCATATAACTTCCCACATCGTACTCGCTGATCATAACTCCGTCGTCGCTGACTGCTGTGAGTATAGGGAAGAATCCCAGATATGTAACAGATGTGAAAGTCTTGCTGCCGTTAATGAAATGCACCAGTGAATGTGCGCTGCAAAGCTGATTTTCGCTGCCCAGCTGCCATTCAAGGATACGGTTAGATATCCTGCTGCCCGAAGCTGTCATGGTGCCGTCAAGGGATATGGCGCTGCAAGCCGTTCCCCTGAGTGCATCGGGTACGAACTGACAAAGCCTTACTTCATCGGCACTGAGGATACCGTCCTTTTTTATGCCCTGAGACGCCCTGCGGCGGTATGCGTTTTTTACCGTATGTAGCAAGCATGTAGCGTACATGTAGCAAAATTCTCCACCCTTTTTGAGGTTGAAAACAGGAGATGTTTCTCACAGGAGGAACATCTCCTGTTTTCTATATTCTCTGTCCTCTGTGGATCAGATTTGATTGATGGCTTCGAGCAACGCTTCCACATCCAGGTGTGTATATACCCTCTCCGTCAGCGTCATGGCCCCCGAATGCCCCACGATTTTTTTGATCATGGTGGGATCAAC
>CACZEJ010000165.1 GCA_902780115.1 Ruminococcus flavefaciens
GTTTTCAACTGCGATATAAAGTCAGAAGCCGCAAAACAGGCAAATGACGACGAGTGTGATTTTCTGCGATCACTGATATAATATATAAGGAGGCTGCCATGGAAAAGATATACAGCGTACATCTGGGCAGAGCAAAATGCGCTCTGGATCTTGGCGACGGCAGCGAACGCGGCGAATACGTAGATCAGGACTATATCCTCAGCCGCCTTGGCAGACCTCACCGCAGTATCAGTCTCATGTACTGCTATTATCCGCTGGATAAGGAGTTTCCTGCACGTATATCCGAAGCTCACCGCGGCAAAAAGGTCACATACCAGTGGGACTACCCCTATGATGACTACTTCCCATATCTTGGCGGACTCGGCGGCAGTACCGACGGCGAGCCTTTCACCTTTATGCGCGATATACGCCGTCACGGTCAGGACGTTACCCTGACCCTTACCATAGACCCTGCGGTCTCCGACGAGCATCTTGCGGCTATCGGCGATGACCGTCGCAGCTTCGGCAGGCTTTGCCTGCGTATCAACCATGAAGCTACGGGAAACTCGTTCGCGTTCAACAAGAGAGCGTCCTATCAGGAAGTGGCGGACTTCTACTGCCGAGCCGTTCGCATTATCAAGGCTCACGCCCCGAATGTGCAGACTGTAGTACTCTGCATAGGCGGCATAGAAGACCAGAATGCTGCGGAAATGGTCAGAGAAAAGGAGTTCGCACAGGCTGTCCGCGAAACGGATATATGGTCTGTTGACAAATACATGGCGCTGAACTGGGGCTTCCCTTACGAAATGGCTGAGGACGGCGCAGAAAGCTTCTTCCGCTCATCGGTCGGTGAAATCTCCGACCTCACCAAGCGCAGCTTTGAGCGCTTCTCATACCTCAACGGCGGCAAACCAAAGCCAATGGTCATATCTGAGTTCAATGCGGACGGCGACGTTACGGGGCCCTATGAGCAGGCGGAAATGCTCAGGCTTTTCTGCAACAAGCTCACCGAGGACAGCGCCGACTGGCTCACGGGCTTTACGTTATATCAGTTCCGTGACCGCGGCAGACTCGGACTTGAGATGCAGGATCCAAACAACCCAAATGTGGGCATAGAACAGCCCGTTTTCTGCACATACAGGGAGATACTGCACGAAGAACGGTTTCTGCCGTCAATGGAGCTCGGCAATGAACAGCAGCTTCCCGTGAAGCTCCGCTGGGGCAGCTCCGAGGACGCAGAGGGCATAGCGATACCGCTGCATTTTGATGCGCCGCCCCATTTCTGCGAGCTTATCTTCGACGACAGCTCAAACCTTATGATAGAGCTGGGCGGGCGCTGGTTCTACAGATCACCGCAGACAAGGGTCATCGACCTTATGCCGGCCTTCTTCGAGAAGCCCATAAAAGCTCCTGCGGATATGACACTGAAAATATTCGCACCTCCCGCAAGCGGTGAGAACGACATCTCCCAGCCCGACGGGATATACAATTACTATTATACACTGGAGAAGCTCCCGAGGATACTCATAAGGACTTCTCCCACCAGTCCCAGCAAGGACAGATAAACAGCCGCTCAGCGGCAGAACAGAGGTAAACATGAAAACATCAGCAGTAATAGTCTGCGCCGGAAATTCCACCCGAATGGGCGGCGTGAACAAGATACTTCTCCCACTTGGCGAAAGGAAGGTCATCGGCGTTACCATGCAGGCTTTCCAGAGCTGTGAGAGCATCAGCGAGATAATCATCGTTGCCCGTGAGGACGATATCCCTGCCATACAGGCAGAAGCAGAAGCCGCAGGCATAACTAAGCTTGCTGCCTGCACTACGGGCGGCTCTACCCGTCAGGAGAGCGTAATAAACGGTATCCGCAAGATATCCAAGGAGTCTGAACTCGTGGCAGTCCACGACGGTGCGCGTCCCCTTGTCAAGCCCGAACACATCGAAAAGGTCATCAAGGACGCTTCTGTATTCGGCGGTGCAACTCTCGGTGTGCCCGTAAAGGATACTATCAAGACCGTTGACGGCGGACTTATCGTAGATACTCCTCCGCGCAGCTCGCTGTATATCACCCAGACTCCGCAGATCTTCAAGCGCAGCCTTTACTTTGAGGGAATAGATTTCGCCCTTGAACACGGTCTTGACTTCACCGACGACTGTCAGCTGGTAGAAGCTATCGGCGGAAAGGTCGCAATGACCGTCGGCGACTACACCAACATAAAAATAACCACCCCCGAGGATATCGCCATTGCAGAGGTTCTGCTCAAACAGCGGTAAAAAGGAGGCTTACCATGGAATTCCATTTCACAAAGAGCTTCAAGATCGGCAAGCTTTTCAGATTCAACAAGACCAAAAAGGGCGGCAGCATAAGCGTTGAAGGTCCGAAAATCGGCGGCAAAAAGGTCAAGCTCACCGTAAACAACAAGAAAAAGGCTACCGTCAGCCTTCAGGGTACAGGCATCTCCTATGATACCAACCTCGGCGGAAAGAAAAAATCAGATAAGAAGTGAACAGCAGATAATGAAAAAATTACTCTTCATAGGTGACGTTGTAGGCAAGGGAGGCTGCGAGTTCCTTACAGAGAAGCTGGGCAGCATCAAACACGAACACGGCATTGATATTACTATAGTAAACGGCGAAAATTCCGCGCAGGGCAACGGTATTACCCATGCATCGGCTGATATGCTCGTAAGAGCAGGCGCTGACATAATTACCACAGGCAATCACGCTTTCCGACGCAAGGAAGCTCTCGACATATTCGAGGAGGATTACATCGTCCGCCCTGCGAACTACCCCGAGGGCGGCTGCGTGGGCAGCGGTGTGCGCATACTCGATATGGGAGCATACTCCATAGCTGTCATAAACCTTATGGGTACAGCCTACATGGAGCCTCTCGACAACCCCTTCACAAAGATCGACCAGCTCCTTGAAGGCATTGATACCCCGAATATCTTCGTGGATTTCCACGCAGAAGCTACTTCCGAGAAAAAAGCTATGGGGCATTACCTCACAGGCAGAGTCAGCGGAGTTTTCGGAACTCACACCCACGTCCAGACCGCAGACGAATGTATACTCGGTGAGCATACAGCATATATTACAGATGTGGGAATGGTCGGAACGGAGCTTTCATGCCTCGGTGTCGATATGCAACCTGCCATAGCCCGATTCCGTTTTCATATGCCTGTCCGCTTTACCGAAGCAGAGGGTAAAAGCTTCCTTTGTGGAACTATAGTGAACTTTAACGAAAAAAACGGCAAATCGCACAAAATAGATAGGATAATTATAAGATAGTATACAAAGTTTCAGGGAAATGCTTGCATTTTTCACGCCAATGGGGTATAATACAATTGTACAATAGCCTTTTGGCATTAGCTTTTTAAACGTACAAATATTTTTAACAGGAGGGTTATTTGTCATGGAAATTCTGAAAGTATCATCACATTCATCACCGAATTCTGTTGCCGGAGCTATTGCCGGTGTGATAAGAGAACAGAAAGCCGTTGAAGTACAGGCAGTAGGTGCTGGTGCAGCAAATCAGGCGGTAAAAGCGATCGCCATTGCCAGGGGATATTTAGCACCAATAGGAATCGACCTTATTTGTATTCCTGCCTTTGCCAACATTCAGATTGATGGTGAAGAGAGAACCGCTATCAAGCTTATCTGCGAGCAGAGATAACCGGTAATAACCTCAACGGGCGGACGTTCAGTCCGCCCTTACTTATTTCATAACGTTCATTATAAGGACTGCTTCGGCAGTCCTT
>CACZEJ010000166.1 GCA_902780115.1 Ruminococcus flavefaciens
TGTTCCGAAATCATCCATTGCAAGCTTTACGCCGAGTTCGCGCAGCTTGTTCATCTGATCTACTGCAAAGTCTATATCGCTGAGAGCGAGGGTCTCTGTAAGCTCCACTTCGAGCCATTGCGGGTCGAGACCTGATTTAGCCAGCGCGTCGAAGACTTTTTCCTTCAGGTCGTTCTGATAGAAGTCGGACGAGGCGAAGTTTATTGACATAACTATAGGGGGATAGCCCATTTTCTGCCAGAGTTTGTTCTGACGGCAGCCCTCATTGAGTACGAATTCGCTGATTTTGCCGATGAGGTGAGTGCTTTCGGCGATAGGGACGAATGAATCGGGGGTAACGATAGTGCCGTCGGGCTTTATCCAGCGGATAAGAGCTTCAACGCCCATGATCCTGTTTGTAGCGAGGTCAATCTTAGGCTGATAGTAGAGCTGCAATTCGTTGTGATCTATAGCAAGGGCGAGGGATTTTTCCAATTCGGTGTTGCCGATGATAGAGTCGTGCATACTCGGCTCATAGCCGCAAATACTGCCCTGTGTGCCGTCGTTGGATTTGAGGGCGAACTCGGCGTGTTCCAGCACATCGAGGAAGGATTCGCCGTCCTCGGGCATTTTTGAGTAGCCTGCGGAACAGGTAAGGCTTATGGAGGCGAGCTCGTCAACAGCCATTTTCGCAAATTCTTCCTGTATCGACTTGAATGTACGCAGCGGCATTTCGTCATCGCCGTAATCTCTGAGCAGAAGCGCGAAGTTATCGCCGCTTATACGGGCTGCGAGACCGCCGGGAGGAACGAATTTATAGAGGATATGCGCGAAGTTCTTCAGTACATAATTTCCGTTGGAATAACCGATGGTATCGTTTATTATGTGGAATCGGTCGATATCGAGAACGATCACCCAGAAGGAGTAATTCAGTATATTGCAGGAATCGTATATCTCCTGACCTGTTCCAACGAGCTTGTTGCGGTTTGCGATCTCGGTAACTTCGTCGATATAAGCAAGACGCTCTATGAGGACATCTTTCTCGTGCTCCTGAGTTACGTCGATGACAGCTCCGCCGAACAGCGGCAGGGTATTGCCTGTACCGGGTATCGACTTGAAGCGGTAAGAGTACCAGCGGTAAACGCCGTCGGCACTTTTCAGCCTCATTTCGATATTCTTTATCTCGGAACTGTCCTTAGTGCGTATAGCGCCGTCGAACTGTATCCTGTCATTGGGGTGTACAAGTGAGCGGAACTCCGCTATATTAATAGTGCTGCTCCTGAGTCCGAGCATACGTGTCAGCTCAGGTGAAGCGCGGTATATCTTCCTGTCGGTGCTCATGATAAGTCCAATCTCGGCAAGCTCCATGGTCGAATTGAAGAAGTCGTTGGCGCTTGCAAGGTTTACCCTCATTTTTTTCAGCTCTGTGAGGTTGAAGCCTGTGCTGAGGTATACCCACTGTTTGCGGTACTTCTTGACAGGGGAAGTGCTCCAAGCTATGGAAACGAGAGTACCCTGCGGGTTGCGGAAGCAGGATTCGTATGAATAGCTTCCTGCGATCTTTCTCAGAGCGCTGGCATCTGGAGTGTTTATTCCGAATGCAGTCCAGACGGCTTCCTTTTTGTCGGTCTTCTCGGAGGTTATGCCCAGAAGATCGCGGAGTTTTTTATTAATATAGACGTAAGAGAAGTTTTCCGACCATATTATCATCTCGGTGTTGAGGTGCTCGATAACATGGGTTATTTCTTTTTCGTCTATAGAAGTCTTCTTGTTTTTATATATCCAGCCTGAAATAGCAAGTATCAGTGTTGCACAGACCATTGTACACACATAGATTATCAGAGTTGAACGAGCGTATTCAGGATTAAAGATGCAGTAGCTTATTACGAGTGCGCTTGCGGCAACTATGATTAGAGCCGCGGCAAGCGGATTGAAATGTCTTCTCATAGATACCGCCTCCCTTCATATACAATTATCCATAAATATTATAGCAAAATTAACTGAAAATGTCAATCAGGAATTTAGCTGTGCTATTAGAATTCATAAATTTGACGGAAAAATACAAAAAAACTTCACAGAATGTACACTTTTATCTGATATAATGCTATAATATAAACAAAGTATAGGGCGTACTACGCTGAAATGTACGTAAATTTGTTTTTTTATTAAAATTGACGGAGGTAAAATATGGCACATATTCTTATAGTAGATGACGAAATAAATATCAGAAAGGTAGTTCGTGAATATGCCGAATTTGAGGGCTATCAGGTAACTGAGGCTGAAAACGGCATGGAGGCGGTCAATCTCTGCCATGACAATGATTACGATCTTATCATCATGGACGTTATGATGCCGCGTCTTGACGGATATTCCGCCTGCAAGGAGATACATAAGACAAAGAATATCCCCGTTATCATGCTTTCGGCAAGAGGTGAGGAGTACGATAAGCTTTTCGGCTTCGAGATTGGCATAGATGACTATGTTGTAAAGCCCTTCTCGCCTAAGGAGCTCATGGCAAGAGTGAAGGTCGCTCTCAAGAGGAGCTCACGCCAGGAAGAGCCTGGACAGGTTGACAAGTACGTATTTGAGGGGCTTGAAGTCGATATTTCGGGACGTGAAGTTTACGTCAACGGCACAAAGGCTTCCATGACACCTAAGGAGTACGACCTGCTGTTCTATCTTGTCAAAAACAAGAATATCGCGCTTTCACGCGACAAGCTCCTTGAAGAAGTGTGGGGCTATGATTTCTTCGGTGACGACAGAACAGTTGATACACATATAAAAATGCTCAGAAACAGTCTTGGAGAATATCGTAAATTCATCGTAACACTGAGAGGAATGGGATATAAGTTTGAAGCCGATTAAGCATTTTAAACGGGCAGGCAGCAGGATACCTCTGAAGTTTACCATATGGCTGTATTTTGTACTGTTTACTGTTGTGGTATTCGCTCTCATGTGGATATTTCAGATATTTTTCTTCGAGAAATTCTACGAGCGCATGAGGATTAGAGCTGCTGCTAACAGCATGGAGACTATCTCCGCTGTCTACAATAAGGCGGACAGGAAAAAAGGCTACGACAGTGCGATCG
>CACZEJ010000167.1 GCA_902780115.1 Ruminococcus flavefaciens
GTCGGAACAAAAACCATCACTGGAGGCTATTCTGAACGAATATTCTCCTGACAGCCAAGAGCCTAAGACCAAAGTGGGCAGAGTTGATGCCCAGAAAATAATCAATTCCACTATAGAGTCTCCCGACCTCATTGAAAAAGCCAAATCGAGACCTCCTGTCTCTCATGAAAAATCCGCGCTTTTCGACAATGCGCTCCGAAATGATTCCCCTGCTGACGATGTAAAGCCAGCCGACCTTTCAAGACACAAGATCGCTGTTGTAAGCTCAGACGCAATGAGCGAGATTCGCACCAATCCGCAGAGAAAGGTACAGCCTCAGGGCATCGTGACACCTGTGCAGATGACTCCCGATGAAGCTCCTAAGATACGCCGAATGAGCGATTCTACAAGAGCTAAGGAGATTGAGAGTAAAAAGCGAAAGAAAAAACACCGCGGCAAAAAGGACAATGATTATACCTACACCCGTGAGACTCCCGAGGGCGAGTATATGTATACTCCCCCTGAATTCAAAAAGAAAAAACGCAGCAGGATACAGATAATATCAGAGGCTGAAAGCCCTGAAGGCAAAAAACAGATAACAGATATCGTTCCGTCCCCTGCCGCTGTTGAAGCTGCAAAACCCGTCGAGCCCGCTCCGAGAGCCGAACTGACAAGCATCAATCTCAGCGAAAAAGCACCTGTCGATGCACATCAGCTCGATGTGCATATCACTCAGGAAGCCGACGAGTATATGTCAGTCCATTCAAAGTCCAAGCGTACAAAGCGTATCGTCGATTTCAACTACTACGGCGATGTCGAGGACGTTGGAAGAGATATCTATGAGCTGAAAAGCACCATATCTGTCAGAGTTGTTATCCTGGCTATGACCGCTTTCCTCAGCCTTTTCATAACGATCACCAACCAGTTCCAGCTGCCTGTGCTGGATATCCTGAGTATGGCACATATCAAGACCTACCTTACGGTACACCTTATACTGGGTACAGTTTCCATTCTTTCTTCAATGGCTGTTATCACAAAGGGTATACGTAAGCTGCTGAGCTTCAAGGCGGACAGCGACTCTATGACAGCAGTCACGGCTCTTTCGTGTCTCATCGCTATTATCCCTGCCTTTCTCAGTCCGGATCTGGTAAGTTCGGAAAATATCCATATTTATATGCCTGTCGGTATCCTTGCACTGTTCATCAATGCAATAGGAAAACTGCTTATAATCAGGCGCGCTGCCAGAAACTTCAAGTTCGTATCAAAGAATTTTGACCGTCACGGTATTACTTACGTTTCAGATGAAGAACACGCAGAACGTATCACAAGAGGTACTCTTGGCGACTTCCCTATCCTCGTTTCCATGCGCAAGACCGACTTCCTCACAGACTTCCTGCGATATACATACTCCTCGGATATGACCGATGAGTACTGCCGCAAGGCTACTCCGCTGTGCTTTCTGGCTTCTGTAGCTGTTGCATTCTTCCTTACGTTCTTCTGCAAGGGAAGCTTCCTGAATCTTGATTCCGCAGCTTTCGGATTCTCTATTTTCAGTATGCTCATATGCGCAACTTCATGCATCGCTATGCCTTTTGTAGTGAATATCCCCCTTGAGAACGTTTCAAACAGCGCTATCAGGAATAAGGGCATCATGCTGGGATATCAGAGCGTTGACGACTTCTACGACACTAATTCGATACTCATTGATGCAAGTACTCTTTTCCCTGAGGGAACTGTCAGACTTGACGGAATAAAGGTATTCTCAAATACCAAGCTCGATGAGGCGCTTCTTGAAGCCGCAAGCCTTACTGCTACAGCAGGAAGCATAATGTCTCAGCTTTTCACCGACGTTATCGCAGGCAGAAACGGTGCGCTCTACCCTATCGAAAACTACTCCTATGAGGAAGGTATGGGTATGTGCGGCTGGATAAACAACAAGCGTGTCCTTTTCGGCAACCGCGAGCTCATGACAAGCCACAACATCGAAGGCGTTCCCACGAAAACTCAGGAAGCCGAATTCGTTGACGGAGATAAGGACGCTCTTTATCTCTCCATATCAGGCAACCTTGCCGCTATGTTCGTCGTTGATATCGTTGCGGACAGATACGTAAAGCGTTGGTCAAAAAAGCTCACCAAGCATAAAATATGTCTTTTCATCAAGAGCATCGACCCTTGCATCACCCTCAAAAAGCTCAATAAACTCTTTGGCATACCTGAGGAAACTGCAAGGATACTTCCTAAGAAGCTCCACGAAGACTTCTACGAGGAAACAAAAAAAGCAGTTCGTCTCAGCTCCTCTATGGCTACCACAGGAAAGTTTTCTTCCCTCGCCGAACTTCTCATCGGCACAAAGGTGGTTCACGCTTCTGCAATCATAGGACTGATACTGCAAACAGCTTCCATACTCCTCGGCTTCGTGCTTTGTATGATGCTGATACTTTCAAAAGCCTTCCAATCCAACTACATCTATATGTCAGCGACCGCTCTTGTAGTGTACAATGTGGCGTGGGCTGCAATAACTTACCTCGCTGTAAGCATTAAAAAAACATGATAAAACAAGAACCTGCATTTTCAAGAATGCAGGTTTCTTAAAGCATAGAAAGGAGGCTCATTATGCCAAACAGATTCAACGGCAACGAGCCTGACAATATCAGGAATACAGACGATGAAGATACAATGCTCCTTCCGAACGGACTTGATAGCTTCCCTTCTTCTGAACCAAGACGCGAACTTCCTCCTCTGAGGAAAAATATCAACCGCCCTAACAGTCAGAACAGCGGCGGTCAGTCATATCAGCAGGCTCCCCCGCATTTTCCACAGTCGGGACAGCCGCCGCAGTTCCCTCAGTCTGCTCCTCCGCAGCAGCAGTACAACTACAACGAGCAGCGCTACTATGATTATAATTATCAGGCTCCTCAGAATTACAACGGCGGATATAATCCACCACCTCCGCCGCCTCCGTCTGCGCCCTCTGCTCCTCCGCAGCAGCCTGCACCGAGACAGCAGTACAATCCTCCGCAGCATAAAGCTCCAAAG
>CACZEJ010000168.1 GCA_902780115.1 Ruminococcus flavefaciens
AATCATGAAGCTGCGAATTACAATGATTCTTGGCAGAAAATAATTCATCAACAAATTCCGTAGGAAGCAACTTATAGTCCTTGCATACCTTGATATTTTCATCAAGCTCTTTTTTTATAAAATAACTTCCTTTCCAATGCGTAATAACACACTTAACACCTTTCTCTAAACCTACACGAATATCGCGAAGTGCATATTCAAATTCTTCACGTTTCATTTGAAAGTGAGCTTTATTTAATAATTTCTCGATTTCATGCGCCTTATTATTATAAAAATCGACTGTCATTCCGCCACGATCTATACCTTCATCATTATATCCAGATTTATGGTATCCGTCAGAATCTTTTCCAGATCGATCATAGCCATCCTTAAAACCACGTTTGTTATATCCTTCTCGGTCAATACCAGACTTATCAAATCCATCCTTATTATACCCGTACTTGTCATATCCTTCACGATCAAATCCATCTCGATTAAATCCTTGGTGGTCATAACCTTCTTTATCGTATCCATCACGATCAAAACCAGATTTATTGTAACCTTGCTTATTGTAGCCATCTTTATCAAATATAAAATTTTTATACACATACGTACCACCTGTTACAAGTGTTCCGACAGCCGTGATAATACTACCTATTAAAAACTTATGACTCATACAATCCCTCCATTTTGGTTTACATCAAGCCACGCACTCGATGTTTAACGAAATTGCTAATAGGCAAATCCTAAGTTCAAATTATAACATTACAACAAATACCTTACCTATACTTATAAACCGTAGCTGCCTCGAAGCCGTCAAGGAGAGTGGTCATTCTTCCGAACGCCATTCCCGTGCCCTTTGCAACGCAGTTGATAGAGTCCTTGGCTATATTGCAGCTTATACCCAGAGTACGCTTGATGAGCTGAGTAAGTCCGCCCAGCAGAGCGCCGCCGCCAGTGAGGAGAAGACCGTTATCGTAGATATCACCTACAAGCTCAGGCGGAGCGTCCTCCAGAACCTTGCGGATAGCTTCCATAATAGTGAAGGTGTCGTCCTCGATAGCTTCAAAGAGCTCTGTTTCGCTGAGGAGCACCTGTGCGGGAAGTCCCTTGAGGAGGCTTCTTCCCTTGACAAGATAGGTCATCTCGTCGCTGGGGTCATAGAGGTTGCAGAGCTCAATCTTTACCTTTTCGGCAGTCCTCTCACCGATAAGGAGCTTGTACTTGTTCTGCATATACTTGATGATAGAGCGGTCTATGGAGTTTCCTGCGATCTTGACTGTATGTGAAGTTACAACACCGTTCATGGAAACTATAGCAACGTCGGTAGTTCCGCCGCCGATATCGACGATCATGTGTCCCTTTGCCTTGGTGATGTTCACTCCTGCGCCGATCATAGCAGCGATAGGCTCCTGAATGAGGTACACCTGGCGCGAGCCTGCACTCTTTGCAGCTTCAACGACGGCACGGCTCTCGATATCGGTTATGAATGATGGGATACAGATGACTATACGGGGCTTCACAAGCTGTCTGCCTGTTACTTTGAGTATGAACTCGCGTATCATGCTGTGGGTAAGGTCATCGTCGGAGATGACACCCTCGCTGATAGGACGCTTAACTGCGATATAGTCGGGATTTCTGCCTATCATCTCGTAGGCTTCCTTGCCGACAGCAAGAACGCGCTCTGTACGTGTGTTGTATGCAATGACTGAGGGTTCGCTGAGTACAACGCCCTTGCTTCCCATAGTCATAACGATATTTGAGGTACCGAGGTCGATACCGATATCAGTATTTGCCATATTATCTTCCTTTCTCACTGCTCGAACGGGGAGCTTTTCTTTGCTGTCCCTGCGAGCATATGGCGCAGGCAGGTATACCGCCTTGTGCGCTTGTTGTTGTCTACCATTTTATATATATTCTCCTCAGTTCCAATGACTATGAGGAGCTTTTTTGCTCTTGTAACGGCTGTGTACAGGAGATTTCTGTAGCACAGCTTGTCGAAGCCTCCCATAATCGGGAGTATAACGGCTTCAAATTCGCAGCCCTGGCTCTTGTGGACAGTCACGGCATAGGCGAGGTCGACCTGAGAGAGCAGATCGAATGTATATGTTGCCTTTCTGCCGTCGAAGTCGATGACAGCAAGGGAGCTTCTGTTGTCGATGCTGACTATCCTGCCGATATCGCCGTTGAAGATACCTGCGCCCTGTTCGCCGTCCTTGGACCACGTAATGTCGTAGTTGTTGCGGGTCTGCATGACCTTGTCGCCCTCGCGGTAGGTATAGACGTATCCTTTTTTCTCCTGCTTGTTTTTGGCAGGAGGATTTATCTCGCTCTGGAGCAGCTTGTTCAGCTCAACAGTACCCGTAACGCCCTTCCTTGACGGGGTAAGGAGCTGTATATCCTCAGTGGGAGAGTAGTTATAGGCTTTGGGGAGCCTTGTTTTAGTGAGGTCAACTATGAGCCGCAGCGCCTGCTGATAGTCTGTGCGCTTGAAGAAGAAAAAGTCGCTGTCCTTGCGTGTAAGGTCGGGGTATTCTCCTGCCACGATCTTATGAGCGTTAGTAACGATACAGCTTTTCTGAGCCTGACGGAATATCTCCTTCAGCTCTGTGACGGGAACGATACCGCTGTCGATGATATCGCCGAGGAGATTTCCTGCGCCGACCGACGGGAGCTGGTCGCTGTCGCCGACCATTATCAGTCGGCAGCCGAGACGTACTGCGCGTAGGAGCTTCTCAAAGAGAACAACGTCCACCATAGACATCTCGTCAATGACAAGCACATCGCAGTCAAGAGGATTGTTCTCATTGTGAGCGAACGTGAGCCTGTCCCCCGAGTCATAGACAACTTCAAGAAGGCGGTGAATGGTCTTTGCATCACAGCCTGTAAGGTCGGACATACGCTTTGCAGCACGTCCTGTAGGAGCAGCAAGAAGAACTCTCATGCCGCGTTTTTCAAAAATTGATATCATAGCGTTGAGGGTAGTGGTCTTACC
>CACZEJ010000169.1:0-2953 GCA_902780115.1 Ruminococcus flavefaciens
CGGAAGGAGCTGTCTTCATTGAGCGGAAGCACGGGCTTTTTTGCTCCGGTGCCTGCAAAGTGCGTTATATCGACCTTTATGCTGTTTTCAAGCGTGGAAGTGAACCTGATCGTGAGAACAGGTCCGCCGAGAGTCATTCCCTTGTTTGATATAAAATTAGTAGATGCATAGACGGTCACGGAGCGCTCATCTGCCTCGGCTTCATATATTTGTGATGCCCAGTTCACGCTGTATCCATTCTTTGTCAGCCAGAATCCGTCAGAAACTTTCATTTTTTCAGCCCCTTTTCATATATACCATTATGTTGTTAATGATAACATACAAATATGAATTTTTCAATAAAAGCGCACATATGTCATTCCGAATTTGAACATCAGGTTCAAAAAATAATGTTAATGTATTTAATTTTCTCGTTTGTTTTCTTCATTTTTATGAAAAAATTAAAAATGTAATTCATTTACCCATGGTAGATTTGAATTCTGCGTTTACGAACTGGATACTGCAAATTTCATAAATTCTCTGAAGTGCCGATAATTCGGCAAAAATCCAACCTAAAAATCCCCCGCGGCAGCTCTGTTTTGAGCCTTAAAAGTATCATATCATGCAAAATATCACACTTTTTGTAAAATAGCACTATTATGCTAAAAGCAACAAAAATGCAATTGCGTTTTTGGGCACTTCGGCGATTTTACGGGCGCTTCTTCGTTTTGTACACCTAATCTTTATTTTTTGGGTTGCAAACTATAATATGAAAGAGTAAAATGTGTATAACAGCATAATATGATATAAAATATATCATAACGTTGAACGAAAAATATACATTTTTATAATGAGGAGGAGAATGTATGAAAGTAAAAAAGTTGGTTGCAAGCCTTACGGCTGCAAGCTGCCTTTCAGGGGTGATTGCCGTATTTCCCGAGTACATCCAGCGCACTTATGCTGCAGAGATCGTTTCAAATGATTTCGAGCGCAGTTACGAAGGTTGGTACGGTTCAAGCGACACAGTTGAACTCACCGCTAATTTCGGAGCCGGTGTTGATTCTTCACGAGGCATGAAGGTATCAAACAGAACCGCTTCAACAGACGGTGCTGCTTCATCAAAGGGTCTTTATCTCTTCGGGGGCGACGAGTACACTTACAGTGTAAAGGTCTTCAGCAACACACTCGAAAAATTCCATTTCACACTTCTGACCATTGACGAGAAAACAGGCGAAGAAACAACTGTCGAGTTAGCATCTCAGATAGTTGCTCCCGGCAAATGGACAGAGCTCAAGAACACTTACACAGCTCCAGAGGGAAGCTACGAGTTCAAACTCACCATCACAACAGATTCTACAAGTGATTTCTTCTTCGATGATGTCAAGATCATCGGCGATAAGGCTGCTAACGAAGCTCATGCTATCCCGTCAGGCAAGGGACTTAAAGATGAGTTCGGCGCTTACTTCCGTGTAGGTAATATCCTCAACGGTTCTACAGTAAACAACAGCGGTATCACAGGTCTTATTCTCAAGGATCACAACGCTATCGAGTGCGAGAACGAGACAAAGCCTGATGCTACTATCGTTCAGAACGGTTCTTCAAATACAAACGTTAAAGTTTCTCTCAGCAGATGTGCTTCTATATGCGACTTCGCCGAGAAAAACGGCATCGCTTTCAGAGGTCATACTCTCGTATGGCACAGCCAGACTCCTGACTGGTTCTTCAAATCAGGATTCAGCAATAACGGTTCATGGGTAAATACTTCTACTATGGATCAGCGTATGGAAAGCTACATAAAGAATATGTTCAACGCTTTCGCTACACAGTATCCAAACCTTGAACTCTACGCTTACGATGTATGTAACGAAGTTATCAACGACGGTACTGCTGCACAGGGTGGTCTCAGACCTACATCAGGTAACGGCAGCTCCAAGTGGGTACAGGTTTACGGTAACAACAGCTTCGTTGAGAAGGCTTTCACATATGCAAGAAAGTATGCTCCTGCCGGCTGTAAGCTTTATTACAACGACTATAACGAGTATGCAAACGATAAGAAGAACTGCATCATCAATACTATCCTCAAACCTCTCAAGGCTAAGGGCCTTATCGACGGTATGGGTATGCAGTCACACGTAAACTGCTCGTCAGGTCAGTATGACTGGGGCGGAACTCCTTCTTACCTCGCTGCTATGGACGAATACCTCAACCTCGGTCTTGACGTTCAGGTAACTGAGCTCGATATCTCCACTGAGGGCGGCAAGTATTCATTAGATCAGCAGGCTACAAAGTATAAGGCTATCTTCCAGCACGCTAAGGAATGGAACGAAAAGCATCCAAACGGTCCTAACGTAACTCTCGTACAGGTTTGGGGTCCAAACGACAACAACTCATGGGTAGCTACAGATAAGGGCTCGGGCAGAAGCAACCAGCCACTTCTTTACAATGGAAGCAACCAGCCTAAGTCAGCATACAATGCTATCGCAAGCATAATCCCTGACAGCCAGTGGACAATAGGCAAGCCTTATACAGGTCCCGGAAGCAGCGGATTCACAGTAAAGGATCCTGAGCCGGACGAGAACGGTTACTGGTTCGAGAGCACTTTTGAAGGCTCGGAAGACGGTTGGTCAGGCAGAGGCTCCGCTAAGGTAGCTGTAAGCTCCAGCGCTAAGTATCAGGGCAGCAAGTCACTCTTCTGCAGCGGCCGTGAGGCTTCATGGAACGGTGCAGCAATGTCACTCAGTGCAAGAACATTCGAGCCCGGCAAGTCATACAGCTTCTCTGCAAACGCTATGACAACTGAGGGCGATGATACTACAGAGTTCAAGTTCACTCTCCAGTATACAGACGCTTCCAATGAGGCTAATTACGTTGAGATCGCTAAGGCTTCTGCTCCTAAGGGCGAGTGGGTACAGCTTGCAAACACAAGCTTCAAGAGCCCGTCAGATGCTTCCGACATGATAATCTATGTTGAAAC
>CACZEJ010000169.1:3025-3961 GCA_902780115.1 Ruminococcus flavefaciens
TATCGACTCTCTCGATATGGTCGCTGCAAGAAAGGGTCTCCTCAAGGAAGGCTTCTCTGATTCAATGACTCAGAAGGCTGCTGACGTAGACCAGAACAAGTCATTCGAGGTCGCAGACCTTGTTCTTCTCCAGGAATACATTCTTGGCAAGATAACTGAATTCCCAGTAAATAAACCCGCAACTCCTACAGTAGATCTCTCAGCTATGGCAAGTAAATTCGGCAACGTAACATTATCAGAATCATATAAGAAGGATAACGAGAACAATCCGCTTTATACCCAGCGTTTCGGCGCAGACCCGGGCTGGCTCGTATATGACGGCAGACTCTACGTTTACACAACAGCTGACGAATTCGCATACAAGAATGGTCAGATGATCGAAAACGATTATTCTTCAGGTTATATCAACTGCTTATCAACAGCAGACCTCGTAAACTGGACAGACCACGGTCAGATCCCGGTTGCAAAAACAAGAGTAAACGGCACTCCTATCGCAAAATGGGCTAACAATGCTTGGGCTCCTGATGCTGCATGGAAAAACATCAAGGGACAGGATAAGTTCTTCCTTTACTTTGCAAACAACGGTTCAGGTATCGGCGTTATCACAGCTGATGACCCGACATTCACTAAGAATGTAAGAGATCCTCTCGGCCACGAGCTCATTTCAAGAAGCACTCCAAACAGTAACGTAACATGGCTCTTCGATCCAGGCGTTTACTATGATCCTGATACAAAGACAGGTATCATCGCATACGGCGGCGGTGTTCCGAATGGACAGGCTGCTAATACAAAGCAGGGACGTATCGCTAAGCTTGGCAGTGACATGATCTCTATCGTAGGTACACCTATCGATCCCGGCACACCTTACCTCTTTGAGGACTCAAGTATGCTCAAGATCGGCAACACATGGTATTATTCATTCTGCCACAACTGGAA
>CACZEJ010000170.1 GCA_902780115.1 Ruminococcus flavefaciens
CTATTTCCTGTTTCAGCATATTCCGCACCGCCTTCTTTTCTATCATACCACTTTATATGAAAAAAGTCCAGTTCTAATCTGGGCTTTTTTGACAGGCTGGCAGCTCCCTCGCGGGAGCTGTAGTTCATATAAGAAATTAACATATATTTTTTATGCAGTAACAATGCTGTCAGCCTTGTGGAGCTTCAGCTTTTCAACTGCCTGCTCTCTCATCTTGTATTTGAGTATCTTTCCTGCGGCATTCATGGGGAAGCCGTCTACAAAGTCAACGTATCTCGGGCACTTGTGCTTTGCCATTCTTGCAAGGCAGAAGTCCTTTATCTCCTGCTCGGTAGCTGTCTCGCCGTCATGAAGAACGATACAAGCCATTATCTCCTCACCGTAGTCCTCATCGGGAACACCTATTACCTGTACGTCCTTTACCTTTGGATAGGTGTAGAGGAAGTCCTCTATCTCCTTGGGGTAGATATTCTCGCCGCCGCGGATTATCATATCCTTGATTCTGCCTGTTATCTTGAAGTATCCGTCCTCGGAGCGGCGTCTTGCAAGGTCGCCTGTGTGGAGCCAGCCCTCGCTGTCGATAGCAGCAGCTGTTGCCTCAGGCATTTTATAGTAGCCTTTCATTATATTGTAGCCTCTTGCTACGAACTCACCGTCAACATCGTCAGGTACTTCCTGATTAGTCTCGGGATCAACTATACGGCATTCAACGCCGAAAATCGGTCCGCCTACTGTGTTTACACGCTGTTCCAGTGAGTCGGTAGTCTTGCTCATGGTAGTAGCGGGAGATGCTTCTGTCTGACCGTATGTGATACAGATCTCGCTCATGTGCATTTTCTCGACAACTTCTTCCATTGTCTTGATAGGACAGGGGGAACCTGCCATGATACCTGTTCTCATGTAAGAGAAGTCTGTCTTCTCAAAGTCCTCATGTCCCAGCATAGCAATAAACATTGTAGGAACGCCGTGGAAGCAGGTTATCTTCTCCTTGTTGATGCAGGCAAGTCCCTTTCTCGGAGAGAAACGTGTTATCGGAGACATGGTCGTACCATGAGTCATGGAAGCAGTCATAGCCAGAACCATGCCGAAGCAGTGGAACATAGGCACCTGTATCATCATGCGGTCAGCTGTTGAGAGGTCCATACAATCTCCGATGGCCTTACCGTTGTTGACTACGTTATAGTGAGTGAGCATAACGCCCTTCGGGAAACCTGTTGTTCCCGAAGTGTACTGCATATTGCAGACGTCGTGGATATCTATGGTTTTTCTTACACGCTCCACCTCGCTGTAAGGAACATTCTTTGAAAGCTCCATAGCCTGCTCCCATGTAAAGCAGCCTTTATTCTCGGAGTCAACTGTGATAACATTCTTGAGATAAGGAAGTTTTTCGGAATTGAGCTTGCCGGCCTCGCAGTTTTCAAGCTCGGGACAGAGTTCCTTGATAATATCAACGTAGTTGATGTTCTTTATACCGTCTATCATAACGAGAGTATTTGTATCCGATTGTTTCAGCAGATACTCAGCCTCATGGATACGGTATTCTGTATTCATTGTAACAAGTACCGCACCAATCTTTGTTGTTGCCCAGAAAGTGATATACCACTGAGGAACATTAGTTGCCCAGATAGCAACGTGGTCGCCCTTCTTTACACCCATTGCAAGAAGTGAACGTGCAAAGGTATCAACATCGTCACGGAACTCGGGATATGTTCTTGTATAGTCAAGTTCAGTATAGCGGAACGCATACTGATTCGGGAACTGCTCGCAGATACGGTCAAGGATATCAGGGAATGTGTAATTGAGGATACGCTCCTTAGGCCACGGATACTGTCCGTCACCTCTCATATTAGTCTGGAGAGTATGCTTGTGCGACTTTCTGTAAGGTGCCATATACTCAGCAAACTGAGGTATTACTATACCTGCGTCACTGAGGTTGGGAGCCCAGCGCTTTACCCATTCAAGGGTGATATAGCCTGTGTAGTTGATAGTGTCGAGAGCGGCTATCATCTCCTTTACAGGGATATCGCCCGTGCCCATGATACGGTACTGTACTTTTCCGTCAGCACCCATAACAGAGTCCTTGACTTGTATGTACTTGATGAATTCGCTGAGATTTGCAACTGTAGTCTCGGGAGATTCATCGTTATAGCGGTATGGGTGGTGCATATCCCACAGAGCTGCTACCTTGCGGCTCTTAACACCTTCCAGCACCTTTGCAAGTCTTGCAGTATCTGAATAAACGCCGTTTGTCTCAACGAGAAGAGTAACATTGTACTCCTCAGCGATAGGTACAAGTTTCTTCATAGCTTCCACTATATAGTCGTCATCGACTTCGCCTCCCGGAGCAGGCTCAAGGTCTCCGAGCACCCTTACATATGAAGCACCAAGCTTGTTTGCAAGCTGAGCATATGCTTTTATCTCGTCCTCAGCTTCCTGATATTTGTCCTTGAATTTAAGGCAGGCTCCTGACGAAAGGCATGGTATTTCAAGTCCCAGCGACTGCAGCTTGGCAATGGTATTAGGCAGCTGTCCTTCTGTAAACGGTTGTGCCTTGAAAGAGAATATCTCATTGCCGAGACCTCTTATCTCGATGCCATCGAATTTAAAATCCTTTGCCAGTGAATAAATGTCTGACCATGCCCAATCGGGGCAAGAAAGAGTAGAAAAACCAATCTTCATTTTTATCATTCCTTTACATATTTTTGAGTACTAAAATTCATTAACGCCGCAAATTCTGTTTATAACATAGATGTCATGATATTAGTGATAGCATTTTTCACCTTCCTTTGCTTGGAACGATAAAAACAAAACCCGTCCCAAAGCGTAAGATTGCTTTGAGACGGGTATTATACAATACTCGCGGTACCACTCAAATTGCGGATATAAAAATCCGCCACCTCTTCGAAGTCTATCAACTTCTATGCACTAACGCAGCATTCACGGGAACC
>CACZEJ010000171.1 GCA_902780115.1 Ruminococcus flavefaciens
GTGGCAGATATATATGACCTATGGTGACAGATCGGTGCTTGAAGAGCAGTTTGACAGCATGAAGGGCTGGGTGGACTATATCACATCAGTGACCAAAGACGAGGGGCTGTGGACAGGCGGAACACATTTTGGTGACTGGCTTGGACTTGATGCGCCCTCCGGAAGCTACAAGGGCTCAAGCAGAGATGACTTTATCGCAAGTGCATTTTATTACTACTCGACCTATCTGCTCTATAAAGCGGGAAAGGTCATAGGACGAGATGTGTCGGAGTACGGGCAGCTTGCAGAAAAGATAAAAGCAAGCTTCCGTACATCATTTCCCGAATGCCATACACAGACAGAGCACGTTCTTGCAATTAAATTCGGGCTTGCAGAAGATATCGGCAAATGCGCTGCCGACCTTGCACAGATGATAGAGGCTGAGGGAACGCAGATGCGGACAGGCTTTGTCGGGACACCTTATCTGCTCCATGCTCTGAGTGATAACGGATATGCTGAAATCGCCTACTCGCTTCTGCTCAGAAAGGGATACCCATCGTGGCTGTACTCCGTAGGCAAGGGTGCTACTACCATATGGGAACATTGGGACGGCATAATGGAAAACGGTGATTTCTGGAGCACTGATATGAATTCCTTTAATCATTATGCCTATGGCTCTGTTGCCGACTGGATATATGAAAAAGCGGCGGGGATCCAAGCAATCGAAAGTGAACCGGGCTACAGAAAAGTCATCATTGCGCCTTTGCCCGACAAAAGGCTCGGTTGGCTGAGGGTGCGGCTCGATACAAGACACGGAAAGATAGTATCCTGCTGGCGCTGTGAGAAAGACAGTGTACGTTATGAAATAAGCGTAGATATGCCTGCTGTGATAATAATTGACGGCAGACCGGTGAAGGTCAATTCCGGGAAATATATATTCTGGGGAAAAAGCGCTGAATACACAGATGAAAGGAAAACAGAAAAATGAGAATAGGTGTTGATTATTATCCCGAGCATTGGGATAAGGATATGTGGCAGTCAGATGCTCGTCTGATGAATCAAACAGGTGTGAAGATCGTCAGGCTTGCGGAATTTGCGTGGTGCAGACTTGAACCGTCAGACGGATTGTTCGACTTCGGGTTGCTTGACGAGGCAGTGCGTCTTTTTGCGGACAACGGAATTGATGTGATCCTCGGGACGCCCACGAACTGCCCGCCGAGGTGGCTTTGCGAAAAGCACCCGAGCATACTGCCCGTAGGTGATAACGGGAAGACAAACCCCATAGGTATCCGAGCGCACCGCTGCTACAATGACACGAAGCTGCGGGAATATGCAGGACGCATAATCGCAAGGCTTGCGGAGCATTACAGGGATTTCCCGAATGTGACCGCCTGGCAGCTTGACAATGAGCTTGAAGCAAATATTTGCTTCTGTGATACCTGCAACAAAAAGCACCGTGAATGGTTAAAAAGGAAATACGGCACACTTGAAGCGCTTAATAAGGCTTACGGAAATGTAGTGTGGAGCGGTGAATATCAGTCCTGGGAGCAGATCGGCCCTCCTTACGGGGGATACAATACCACTTGGCTCAATCCCGCATACATGATAGACTTTGAACGCCGTGCGACCGAAGATATGCTGGAATTCATACAGTTTCAAGCGGACATTATTCGCTCGTATATACCCAATGCCATTATAACCACAAACGCCTGTTTCTGCAATCACACCTCCGATTTTACCGCAATGTTCAGCGAGCTTGATGTGGCGGCTTACGATAACTACCCGACTGCCTGCCTAACATCTGACTACGAAAATATCACCTCGACATCAGCTTTCCTTGATATGGTGCGTGGTGCAAAACGTAAAAACTTCTGGATAATGGAGGAGCTTAGCGGTATGCCCGGCTGCTGGGCACCTATGCAGAGAACTCCTGCGCCGGGAATGATAAAAGGCTATGCTAAGCAAGCGTTCGCTCACGGAGCAGATACGGTCATCTTTTTCCGCTGGAGGACAGCGAATATAGGTGCAGAGATGCACTGGCACGGGCTTATAGACCACTCTGGTGTCCCCGGAAGGCGGTTCTATGAATTTGCAGAGCTTTGTAAGGAGGCGGAGGAGCTTAAAGATATTCAGGGCAGCGAGCTTCACTCCGATATTGCGATCCTTTACTCGCCCGACAGCGGACGTGCATTCAGGCTCCAGCCCCAGACTGACGGCTTCAGCTATATCGAACAGATAAAAGCTGTTCATCAGGCATTTGTGCGGTACGGGCTGAATGTTGATATCATTGATGAACACGCAGATATATCGGGGTATAAGATAGTGTGCGCACCTGCACTGTATGTTACCGATAACAGCACCGTTAAAATGCTCCATGAATTTGCCGAAAGCGGCGGAACGGTCGTTCTTACCGCACGCAGCGGAGTCAAGGACGAGAACAATAACTGCATTATGGAGCAGCTCCCGACAGTATACAGAGGGCTTGTCGGCTGTCATGTTACCGAGTATGATCCGATCGGCCGGGACAAGGCGAAGGTGAGATTTACAGACGGCAAAGAGTACGATTGCAAGCAATGGTGCGATATTCTCGAAACCGACACGGCAGAGACTGTTGCAAGCTACGAAAGTGAGTTTTATGCAGGTAAGCCTGCGATAACAGTAAACAGCTGCGGCAGCGGAAAGACCTTCTACATAGGTACAGTAGGCACAAGGAGAATGTATGAAAAGGCTGTAAAGCAAATACTTGATATAAGCGGACTTGCGTACACAGAGGGGCTCCCCGAAAATGTTGAGATAACGACACGCACAGGCAACGGGATCACAGCTCGGTTCATATTCAACAATACAACTCTTAAGAGGAGCTTTGAGCTTGACGGAAAAGCTATTCAACTGGACCCATTTGAGGTGAAGATCATTCGTATGTAAAACGATAT
>CACZEJ010000172.1 GCA_902780115.1 Ruminococcus flavefaciens
TCTCGGGCGAAGCGCCTGCGATCTCCACATCTGTGCCTGAAAAATAGAACATATAAGGCGAAGGATTGATAGTTCTGAGTACGCGGTAGGTATTCAGCAGGCTTCCCTCAAAATCCGCACAGAGGCGGTTTGAGAGAACGATTTGGAAGATATCTCCCTCGCGGATATGCTTCTTTGCCTTCTCCACCATATCGCAGTACTGCTCCTTGCTGAACAGTGCTGTGACCTCGCTCTTGAGGTGACCCGAAGGTTCTTTCTTACGTGTGCCGTTTCTGAGAAGCTCAGCCATCTGCTGGAGTTCCATTTTTGCCTTGTTATAGCCCGATTCGCCCTCAGAGAGCCTCATATTCGCAATGAGTACGATCTTCTGGCGGAAATTGTCGAATGCTATGACCTTATCGAAGAGCATCAGGTCAACGTCCTTGAAGTTTTCCGAATCGCTTACATTTATGCGGAGAGACTTCTCGGTGTATGCAAGGAAATCGTATGAGAAGTAGCCCACAAGTCCGCCTGTAAATGAAGGAAGATAGTCGAATTTAGGGCTCCTGTAGTTTGAGAGTATCTGTCTTATCTGTACTGACGGGTCATCTGCTGTCATTTTCACATCACCGATCGTAAGCTGATCGCCGCTGGCAGTTATTTTTGTTTTCGGGTCATAACCGAGAAAAGTGTAACGTCCCCACTTTTCATTTTCAGCGACTGATTCAAGCATATAGCAGTGTGTTGATACGTTCTTTAATGCGGTCATTGCCTCGATAGGTGTGCATATATCCGACAATATCTCACAGCTTACAGGGAGAATGTCGTACTTTCCGCTTTTTGCGATCTCGCAGACCTTATCGAATTCCGGTAAAAAATTCATTAAAAGCACCTCCGAAGAACTGTCAGGTAATAAAAAAGCCCCTGACAGGTCAAATTTGAACTGTCAAGGACGAATATACTTATCCGCGGTACCACCTTGATTCATGACGTAAAAGCCATGCACTTTACAGGATACTATCATACCCCTGATGATTAACGCACATCATTACGTTGCAGAATACTTTGAGCGATCATTATGCGCCATATACAAGGCTGTATCTCCGATGTACTCATTTGACTGCACCCTCAGCGGTCCATTTGCTAATCTGTTTTTCACCCAACTCTCAGCGCCGTGGGCTCTCTGTAGAAGCATAATTAACTTTATCTCCGCGTCAACGGTTTAGTTTTTTATATTATATCACTGCTCCCGCAAATTGTCAACCGCTTTGCTATATTTTTATTTTTTAACAATTGTGTTTCCGCCATTGTCATTTCCGCTGCTGGCATCATATAATATAGTGTACCGCAGATTCTGCTGAACTGCGCAATATACAGCATCAAGGGGTGATACTTCTGGAAAAATGCATTTTTGATATGCCGTCATACACTTATGCTGTAAAAGCACAGCGCCTGCTGCGTACACGCGGCTATCCGTGCAGTATTGAACGGCGCGTGAGAAGCTCCGAACGCAGCTGCGGCTATTCGCTCATTCCCGAGAAAAACTGCCGTGCCGCAGCAGAACTGCTCGAAAGCTACAATGTTCCCTATTCGCTGAGAGTCGGCGGAGGTGAGGATCATGATAAACTTTGACAACGCGGCGACTACCTTCCCGAAACCGCCTGCCGTTCGCAGAGCCGCTGCCGATGCGATAATGCATTTCGGCGGCAATGCAGGCAGAGGAGGTCACGAGCTTGCCATGCGGACATCTGAAGCACTGTACTCCGCCCGTGAAACTGCCGCTGACTTTTTCGGGGCTGAACCCGAGAACACCGTTTTTACACTCAACTGCACTTACGCTCTGAATATGGCTATACAAGGCGTTATGTCCGACGGCGGTCACCTGATAATAAGCAGCATGGAGCACAACTCGGTGTCCCGTCCTGCCTTTGCACTTGCGGAGAAAAAACAGATCACGCTCTCCATTGCCGAGATATTTACAGACCGCGAACGCACTGTGGAGAGCTTCCGACGGCTTATCCGCAGCGATACACGCGCCATAGTCTGTACCCTCGCCAGCAATGTCACAGGTCAGCTCCTGCCATACCGTGAGATAGGAGAGCTGTGCCGCAGCAGCGGTATCTGCTTCATTGCAGACGGTGCGCAGACCTGCGGCATATATGATATAAAGCTTTCTGACGGTATTAATATCCTCTGCACGGCAGGGCACAAGGGACTTTACGGCATCACAGGCACGGGACTGCTCGTCACAGACGGCGAATATCCCATAAAGCCCATTATACAGGGCGGTACAGGCAGCGATTCCCTTCGCCTGATCCAGCCGTCACTGCTCCCCGACAGTCTCGAAAGCGGCACTCCAAACATTATCGGCGCTGTAACTCTGGGCGCAGGCATACACTTCGTCAGTTCCTACGGTATGGACAGGATAAGAATGCACGAAAACAAGCTTTGCAGCTATCTGGCTTTAGAGCTGGAAAATATGGGCGGCGTGACCGTTTACCGCGACAGCGCGGCTGAATACGCGCCCATAGTCTCTTTCAATATATCGGATATGAGCTCCGAGGAAGCAGCTTCAAGAATGGCAGAACAGGGCTTCTGTCTGAGGGCAGGCTATCATTGCGCTGCCCTCGCACACGCTACCCTCGGCACTAAAGGCGGCACTGTACGCTTTGCTCCCTCGGTATTCAATACTGAGGCAGAAGTAAAAAAATTTGTATCTTTTGTTAAGACATTGAAAAATTTACAAAATTCTTAAAAAACTATTGAAATTATCTGAATTTGTGGTACAATAGTATATGCAGGTATTGCGCAGTCAGCTTCGAGGACAAACGTCCTCATACATAAACAGATATATAAAAATAATATGTGTAAGTTTTCCCCGAGGGGGTGCATTAAATGTCAAAATTCAGTATCCAGGATA
>CACZEJ010000173.1 GCA_902780115.1 Ruminococcus flavefaciens
TCGAGTCCCGTGCTCATATAGGCGCAAGCCCCGAAAAGGTAGAGGACAGAGACAGCTGGGGCATTGCCGTTGTCGGACATAACGTCACTGTTTCGGCAGAAAAGGTCGTTGAGCCGAAGCAGATCATCGGCGAAAATATCTGACGGAGGAATGTTGCTATGAGTGTTAATTATAATGTTTTAGGTCTGGTCTTTGCAAGTATGCATGACTCTTATGTCAGTGAGCTGACAAAGCAGAGGACTATGGGTTCGATACCTTTCGGCGGTCGTTACCGTCTTATCGACTTCCCACTTTCAAATTTCGTTCATTCGGGCGTTTCAGAGGTAGGAGTAATTACAAAGTCCAATTACGGATCTCTCCTCGATCACCTCGGCTCAGGCCGTGACTGGGATCTTTCACGTAAGAAGGGCGGTCTTCATCTCCTGCCGCCGTACAGCCAGACAGGCGGTATCTATAACGGCAGACTGGACGCTCTGAATAATATATGGGGTTATGTTGAACATTCTAACGCTAAATACGTTATAATGTCAAACTGTGATGTTGTCACCACACTTAACTTCAACCCTGTGCTCAAGCAGCACATGGAGACAGAGGCTGATATTACTCTCGTTTACAGCAAGGGAATGTATAACTGTGAGAAAGACAACTGTACGACCGTGCTGGAGTTCGACGACGAGAACCGTCTGAGAGATGTTCTCGTTGATCCTCAGATATCTGGCGAGTGCAATATCTGGCTCGAAATGTGCATCGTTTCAAAGGAATTCCTGAAGAAGATAGTTTCCGATGCCGCAAGCCGAAATCAGTACAGCTTCACCCGTGAGATACTTCAGGGAAAGAAGGAAGAATTCAAGATAATGGGCTACAGGCATGACGGCTTCTTTACAAGGATCGACAGTATCCAGGATTATTATGATGCAAACAGAATGCTCCTTGATCCTGAGAAGAAAAATGCATTGTTCCCGAAGAATATGCCTGTTCTTACAAAGATAGGCGACAACGGTCCTGTCAAGTACGGACTTGAGTCGAATATAAAGGATTCACTTATTGCTGACGGCTGCATAGTGGAAGGAACAGTCATAAATTCTATCCTGTTCAGAGGTGTCAAGGTCGGAAAGGATTCGGTCGTTAAGGACTGTGTTCTGCTTCAGGGTACCAAAGTCGGCGAAGGCTGCAGCATTTCCTCTGTCATTACCGATAAGAATGTAGAAATAAGCAATGAAAAGGTGCTTACAGGCTCCGAGACATATCCGCTGTATATAGCAAAAGGCGGTAAGATCTGACGGCGGTGATAAAATATGAAAATACTATTTGCTGCCAGCGAAGCTGTACCATTTGCAGCTTCAGGCGGACTCGCAGATGTAGTAGGTTCGCTCCCGAGAGCGATAAAGTCAAAGCGTCATGACTGTAGGGTAGTCATACCGCTGTACAAGTCCATAAAGCCTGAATTCCGCGAAAAAATGGTCTTTGTGACCAATATAACTGTTGACGTGTCGTGGCGCAAGCAGTACTGCGGTATCTTTATGGCTATTAAGGACGGCATAACCTATTATTTCATTGATAATGAATATTACTATTCAAGGGACGGGCTGTATGGTTTCTATGACGACTGTGAAAGATTTGTTTTCTTTGACAGGGCTGTTCTCGAAATGCTCAAGTATATTGATTTTACGCCCGATATTATCAACTGCAACGACTGGCAGACTGCGCTGATACCCGTATACTACAACGTATACTACAAGTATCAGCAGGGATATGACGGAATCAAGACTGTTTACACTATCCATAATATAGAGTATCAGGGCAAGTACGGCAAGGAAGTGCTCGATGAGATCATGGGCATTCCTATGTATAATGCAGGACTGCTCGACTATGACGGACACGTAAACATGATGAAGGGCGCTATAGAGTGCTGTGATATGATAACCACTGTAAGTCCGAGCTATTCGTGGGAGATACTCGATGCGTGGTATTCTCACGGACTTGACAGGATACTCGTCACGAGGCAGTATAAGCTTCGCGGCATCATGAACGGCATAGATACAAAGCTCTATGACCCCGAGAAGGACAAGTACATTGCAGCGAACTATTCTGCAAAGAAGCTCGCAGGAAAAGAGAAATGCAAGGAAGCTCTGCTTATGGAGCTGGGACTTGCAGCGGGTGACGAGCCGATCATAGGCATCGTTACACGTTTTGTAAGACATAAGGGCATTGATCTTATCAGATGCGTTTTTGAGGAAATGGTGCGCAGCGGGATAAAGTTTGCTGTGCTGGGCAGCGGTGAGAAGATATACGAGGATTTCTTCATTGAAATGGCAAGAAGATATCCTGACAAGGTATCGGTTACCGTAGGCTTTGAGCCTGAGCTCTCACACAGGATATATGCAGGATCGGATATGTTCCTCATGCCGTCACAGAGCGAACCGTGCGGACTTGCTCAGATGATAGCAATGAGATACGGAACTGTTCCTATAGTCCGTGAAACAGGCGGACTGCGAGACTCTGTCCGCGATAACGGCGGCGAAAACGGAAACGGCTTCACATTCAAGACGTACAACGCAAATGATATGCTGGACGCTGTTAACCGTGCGCGCAGGGACTACGAGAACAGAAGTGAATGGGAAGAGCTTGTGGAGCGCGCTATGGAGTGCGATCACAGCTGGGCGTCATCAGCAGACCTGTATATAGAGACATATAAGAATCTGCTTAAAGCAGACTGAAAAAACAAAAGACGTTTCAGCAGTCAGTTGGAACGTCTCAGCTTGTCGAAAAAGTCGATTTCAACTAATAACGTGATTCAAAAGGGACTGTGTTCCTTTGGCAGAGTCCAGAGGCAGCGCCTTTGGTAGGGTGTGGGGCAAAGCCCCACAAATAGCCTCAAAGCGCCTCGCAAAGGGTG
>CACZEJ010000174.1 GCA_902780115.1 Ruminococcus flavefaciens
GATAGCGGTCTTGCCGACACCGGGCTCACCGATAAGGCACGGGTTATTCTTTGTACGTCTTGAGAGTATCTGTATCACTCTTGCGATCTCATTATCTCTGCCGATTATATTGTCGATCTTTCCGTCTGCTGCTTTCTGTGAAAGATTTGTGCAGTAGCTTCCGAGGAATTTGAGCTCCTTTGCCTTCTTATCCTTATTGCGTCCGAAAAGACCGCCTTTTTTCTCCTTGCTGTCGGTAGAGCTATCATCTGACGAGCTGCTGCGTCCGCCGAAGATACTTCTCGGGTCGAAGCTGCTCTTGCTGTCATCGCTTTCATTGCTTTCGTTTCCGCCGAACATATTTGTGATGAAGTCAGGCAATACTCCCGAGCCGCCCATTTCAAAGCTGTCGCCGTCGAGCATACCCATCATCTGGTCAGAGAGCTGGTCGATCTCTTCGTCGGTTATACCGAGCTTATCCATATATTCCTTGATCTGCGGGATATTCTGCGCTCTCGCACATGAAAGGCAGAGTCCCTCGTTTTTCTTTTCGTTGCCCTGAACAGAGGTGATAAATACCACTGCTGGTCTCTTTTTGCATTTACTGCACATTATCATCAGGCAGTTCCTCCTGTCGGTTAGTTTATATATCGCTCCCCCGCAAAAGACGGGGGAACGCAAGGTATCATCATTCAGGAGCGTTACATATCCGCTACGAAGCTGTAAACGTACTTGAAGATGTAAGAATTGTCGATCGCTTCATGATTGAAGAAAAGCATCTTGTTGCTTCCGAGAACAACATACAGACGTACCATTACCGCAATAAGGAATAATACAACGATTCCCTTTACAATACCGATAAGTCCGCTTATCACATTGGTAACAAGGCTCGCTTCGATATGATCTCTTCTGTTTGCGATCGTTTCAACAAATATCGTGATTACGATGAAAACCACAAGCAGGAATATCAGGCAGACAAGTCTGACCTGTGTCTTGTAAGGCTTTTCAAGGTATGTATCAACGAGAAGCTCAGCAGCAGGTGTTTTATAATCAGGATCCTTTACAAGCTTCATATACTTGTAAATAGCTGTTGGCTTATTTCTTATCTGTTCTGCTGCATATTCAGCAGAATACTCACTTAACTGTCTTTTTATCAGGTCGCTTATTACCGTAGCATAGCCCTCATGGAGCTTCTCCATGAATATGCCCTCGGGAGCGACCTCTCTGTTATTGATATTATTCAGGTAAGTATATATCTGTTCGTCAACATTCCCTTCTTCTGAGTTGCATATTGCCTCAAGTTTGATCTGATCGACATAAACGTCGTATCCGAGGTTGTTGAGGTAGGTTGCAAGGTCTCCGTAAAAATCGCCATTTGTAATATTATAGTCAAGTTTTTTGATATTGTTCGTTCTGACCGAACCCTCATAGAATGAATTTGCCACTGATGAACTTGCTGACAGTGCAATAACAACTGCGAGCACATATCCCACGAGGGATATAGACGCTTTCATCAGACCTCTCTTAACGGTCAGAAACACACACACGAGTACCGCTGCAACAGCGATAACATCGTAAAACCACCAGAATTGTACTCCCATATATGTTGCGCCGCATCATGCTCTGCGACGCAGCCTCCTTTCGACTTGTAAATAATATGTATCAAAAGTCAGCTTTCATAATCTATACGATCTATTTTATTATAACCTTTCAGGAAAATATGATCTTCGCTTCTTACAAAACCTGTGTAGGAATCACTTACGTCCGCGATGGAACGCAGTCCGCCGTTGAAGTCATAAGCTTTTATTCTTCCCTCACACAGCACATAAGCAAGCTCCTCATAGATAATAACGTCTATCGACGGTTCTTCAAGGTCGATTATAAGGGCTTCTGAGCTTCCGCCGCTGAACAGTGCCATGACGTATTTTCTTCTGTCATCGTTATTTATGATGACAGCCGATCTTCCGTCCTCACTTGCGCCTGCTGCGAGCACGCCGTCATAAGTATAGAATGAACTTATCTGACCGCTGCCGTCAACATATCCGCAAGCGTCATCGCCAAGCACAAAAGCGCCATTTCCAAAACCGTAAACATCAAGACCAACAGTATTCAGCCCCGGAGAAGTCCAGTGCTCTCCTTTCTCGCTGAAGCTAATTTCCTGAACATTTGTAACGAGCTGACCGTTTTCGGCTGAGATAAAGCTCAGCACACAGCCCTTGCTTCCGTTTATGAAGCTCAGGTCGCAGACTCTTTCGATACATTTCCTTTTGTATATGCCCTTTCCCCATTTATCATATACTTCAAGTTCGCAGCTATAGCTGTCTGAGGTAGTAACCACAGCAGTATAGCCCTGTTCACTTATTCTCGCAAACAGTATAAGCTTATCTGCATAAGTTTTAGTGAAGTAGACTTGTTCTTCGTCCTCAACACTAAGCTCTTTTCCGTTGTGTTCATACAGCAATGCACGACCGCCTGCTGCACGGAGCACTGTATTTTTGTAGGTATGCTGGCGGCGTTTTAGTCTCTTGCCGTCTGCATCGTAAAAGTAAGCATACGTATCGCTTAGAACGATCACCCTCCTGTCCGTAAGTTCAAGCTGATAATCCGAGCCTCCGCTGACCTCGATAGGGAAATTTCCCTCTGCGAGCTCACCCGAGTTAACGATAGTTCTGTACTGTTCTCCTATTCCCCTGAGTTTATTATACCAACTGTCGCGGGTAAAATAAAGACCCGTGCAGAGTGCGGCTGTAAGCAGTATCGTTAGAAACCGTCTCAGCCTTTTGCGCCGCCTTTTTCGATTTTTAAGATCGACGATATCATCGGCGTCATACATTTTCGGCACGCTGATACCTCCTTAGCTTTGTTCTGCCGTCTCACCGAGCATTTCTTCCTCGCTGTAGAATACGCGATTGAGATCATCGGGAGCGAGCCGCTTCTCACTCACGTCGATAAGAGTGCCCACCATTATCCTAATCATATTATACAAAAAACCGTTGCCTTTTACAAGCATTATCACAGAATCTCCACTTTTTTCTATTTTGAAAGAATAAATAGTCCTTACTGTTGTTGAAACGTTTGTACAATCGGCACAAAATGATGAAAAATCATGCGTTCCCACGAAATACTGTGCAGCCTTTCTCGCTGCTTCCACGTCGAATTTCCTTCTGTAATGCAGCATAAGGTCTGCTGCAAAGGGATTTTTTGATTCGCTGCAATGCATTTTGTAAACATACTCCTTGCCTTTGCAGTCGAATCTTGCGTGAAAATCAAGCGGTACGTCCTCACAGCTCAATACAGATACATCATCGGGCAGTTCTCCGTTCACTCCCCTGCAAAAACCGAGGCAGTTTATTTTACTGCTCGTTTTCACATTGAAGCAGAACTGATTTGCATGGACACCTGTATCCGTCCGTGAACAGCCCGTTATGGTTATCGGCTCATTGAGCACCTTTGAAAGTGCTTTTTCAAGCACCTCCTGAACCGTTACTGCGTTGCTCTGCCGCTGAAAGCCATGGTAAGCAGTTCCTCTGTAAGCTGCCATTACTTTCAGATTACGCATCTTCCGCCTCCTTTTCATCTGATTTGGTTCCGTCATAAAGAACGACCTCTGAGTCCTCTGCCCTGCCGATATCCTCGGCGAGGAGCGACTCGCTGACCTGATCGTATATCTCTGCTTTATTGCCATACGGGAATTTCGGATAATTCTCTTCTGCCTGCCGTGCCTCAGCAGCTGCCTGAGCTGCCTGTCTGCGTCTGAGCTGTCTGCGCTTTCTTTCGCATACCACAAGAAGCACGATAAACAACAGGCTCAAAAATGTGAATATAACACCCAGTTGGAATCCTTCAGGCGTATACTCTATCCTTATGTCATGTTCGCCGCTTCCGACCCTGAATCCCAGCAGTGACTGCATGAGCTTGAAGGTCTCCGCCTTTTCGCCGTCAACATATACCTTCCAGCCCTTTTCGTAAGGCATGGAGAGCATCATGATGCCGTCCTTCTTTGCATTTACCTTTCCGCATATCTTTGTATCAGAAAAGCTTGATATTTCGAGCTGTTCATCTGCAAGTGCGTCGTAGGCTCTCTCAAAGACATCTTTATTCAAAGCGTAGATCATGAGCTTGAAGTTGCCTGACTTATTTTTTTCGTTAGACGTTAATCTGACAGTAGAGGTGCTGCCCTCCTGTCCGTTGCCCATGGGGAACACTAAAGGATAGCTTTCGATAAGCTTTCCCGAATCGACAAGATTGCCGTCGCATCTTATCTCAAGGGAATCGCAGGTGCCGCCTGTGCCGTTAGCATAACCGTAGAGGTAGCTTCCGTCGATGCAGCTGTATGAATAGGTAGCGCTTCCTGTTACTCTGTTTTCCTCGGTCTGGAAGGTGTAATTTCCGTAACCGTTCTTGGTCACTTCAAGTCCCTCGTACTCAACCAGTGCCACGGGCTGTGCAGTGAAGAGGCTTTCTTCAACGCCTGTTGCACGGCGAATGATATCGTTCTGGTACTCAAAAGGATTAGCGCCGCCGTTGTCTTCCATCATAAGTATCTTCTCATTGACCATATAGCCCAGCGACAATGGGTAGCGGTTCTTGTACAGCTGAGAATCATCGGCTGTATGAACATTGTCGAATACCCATTCCTCTGTGTTGAGGTCGCCGTTCTTCTTGATGAGGTACTTTATTCCGAAAAGTGAATTCACTACAGGAGTAGATGTTCTGTAGTAGTATCTGTTTCCTGCCTCCGAAGCGTAGAGACCGAGCCTCTTGCACAGCGTCGTCACGGAGACATTTGCTGCTGAGGAGAACTGTGACAGACCGCGGTAGCCGTAAAGGGCACTGTCATTGAGAGTATAGGTCTGTGTCATCTCGCTTCTGTAGAACAAGTCTTTGTCGGTGTTTCTTTCGTACTCAAGGAGCTCCTGTACCTCTGCATTTTCGGCAGGGTAATCGCTGTAGCCCGTGGTATCAACTGTCTTGACACCCATCTGCGCGTTGCTTATGAACTCGCTGAAAACAGCTGCCGCAAGAGCAAAAGTCATGAGCACGTTGCGCTTGTTCTGGGTCCTGAAGGGGAATATCTTCGCAGCTATGAATACCAGCCAGTATGCTCCCGTAATTATTGCGGAGCTCTTTACTGCTCCTTCAAATTCGTAATCCACACCGCCTGTCATACGGTTGAGTATGAATACTGCCGCAGGGACTATGAGCATCAGCACCAGCTGGTACACTTTTATGCCCTTTGACAGGATAATGTCGTATGCCCTGAAAGCCGCTGCTGCCAGCTATAATGAAGAAAAACCGGAAAA
>CACZEJ010000175.1 GCA_902780115.1 Ruminococcus flavefaciens
TGAGTATATGGAAAAAATAGCCCTTGAAGAAAGAGGCTATGCGTACTCTGACGAGCGCAGATTTTACGACACTACCAGAGATTAATCAGGTCCGAGGAGAGGATCTATAAAAAGGAGTTATAAATTAATATGCAGCTGGAAATTGGAAAGATTTACAATGGCAAGGTCAAGGGTATCACACAGTACGGAGCTTTCGTCGATATTGACGGCGGCGGTACAGGAATGGTGCATATTTCCGAGATCGCAAATACATATGTAAGTGATATCGGCGAGCATCTGTCAGAGGAGCAGGAAGTAAAGGTAAAGGTCATTGGTATAAATGAAGCAGGAAAGGTCAGCCTTTCTATCAAGAAGGCTTCCGAAAACGGTGACGCTCAGCCCCGTCAGCGCCGATTCGACAAGGGACAGGGTAAGTTCGACAAGGGCGACCGCAGCGGCGATAAGGGCGGCGACAGAGGTGAGCGCAGCTTCGACAAGGGTGAAAGAGGCGGTGACCGCGGTCAGCGCAGCAAGCCTGTTATATGGGAGCCTAAAAAGCAGACTCCTCCGTCAGAAATGACATTTGAGGATATGATGTCACGCTTCAAGCAGACCAGCGAGGAGCGTATGTGTGACCTCAAGCGCAGTACCGACAGAAAGAACGGTACAAGAAGAAAGTAAGTGTACAGCCGTCCGTATGGGCGGCTTTTTATATGCAGTAAAATTTGCGGAAAATATTTACATCATGTGTGAAAAGTGATATAATAATAAAGACCATGATTATCTGCGTATCAGTACGATATGCCTGCGATGGAGAATGATATGGAATTCAAAAAAAATCCTGATCTGATAGAAAAGCCGAATCACGCGCATTACCCAACGTGCCGCGGAAGGCTTGATGCGATAAAGAATATAAGCCAGCAAACGCTGTTTTATACCCTTGCAGTAAGCGGGATAATGGCGCTTTTATCGCTGCTTGCAGTGCCGCTCCACGTTGTTGGCTGGATACCGCTGATGTTCACACTGAAAGATACTGCGGCGTTTGAAATGGGTTTCGGGTTCAGCATGGTACAGATGCTTATGTGCTTATTGTTGAGCCTTGTTGCACTTATCGGCTGTACAAGGTATAAGATATGTACGGTAATAGTATTTTTCGTGTATGCTCTGATGCTGGTGTTCTCGGCATTTGTAAGACTGACGATGTTTGATTTTGTTACCTTGATTATTGGCGGCGGCGGAGTGTTTAAGAGCTTTGGAGCGCTTAAAGGCTATGCGGATTTCAAGCAGCTGCGGCGTACAGAGGGCTACCCGATGTTCAGTGCTATACTTACTGAATATGACGAGAAGAAGAAAGAGAATCCCGATGGCTTTTCGGGAGATCGTTACCACAAGCTGCTCCGTGAGAAGCTTGCAAAAGAGCGGAATATCAGTCAGGGGACTGATGCTTCTGGCATAAAAAAGAAAAAGCTGATGAGTTACGCACAGCCTGTGTCCGCAGAAACGGACGGATTCGGCGAAATGCCCGAGCTCACAGTAAAAAGTGTTGTTAGGACTAACACGAATACATCAAGATTCAAGCCCAAAGGCGTAAAGGAAGGTGATTTTTCGGATAGTCCGCTGAAAAACAGTCAGGGGGGATAATAATGTTTGCCAAGGTCTCAAGTCTCGGTCTTTTCGGACTTAACGCATTTCCTGTAGATGTGGAGATAGACATCAGCCGCGGTAATCCGCAGTTTGATATAGTTGGTCTGCCCGACACGGTGGTAAAGGAGAGCCGCGAGCGCATACGTGCAGCGCTGCGTTCATGCAGCATCAGTTTCCCTGTAGCGGCAGTAATGGTCAACCTTGCGCCCGCTGATACAAAAAAGAGCGGTTCTGTGCATGATATGGCAATATTTATGGCGATACTGCGCGGAATGAGAATGATAAGCGAGGAACTTGACGGCTGCTCTTTCATTGGCGAGATATCACTGAACGGCGATATACGGCGCATAAACGGAGTTCTGCCCATGGTGATGCTGGCAAGGGAACTGGGCATAAAGTCGGTGTTCGTACCTGCTGATAACGCCAAGGAAGCTTCCGTGGCGGACGGCGTTGAGATATACGCGGTACACAATGCTGAGGAGCTCATACGTCATTTCCGAAATGAGGAGCGCCTTTCCCCCTGCGAACAGTATATACCGCCCGAAGCTGCCTATAACGAGACCCTCGACTTTTCCGACGTAAGAGGACAGCAGTCAGCGAAAAAGGCGCTGGAGATAGCTGCCGCAGGAGGACATAATGCACTTCTTATCGGTTCGCCGGGAAGCGGAAAGAGTATGCTTGCCAAGCGTATGCCTTCGATACTTCCGCCGCTGACCTTCGAGGAAGCTATCGAGACCACGAAAATACATTCAATATCGGGATTACTTACCGCCGATATGCCCATAATAACAAAAAGACCTTTCCGCTCGCCGCATCATACCATATCGTCGGCAGGGCTTGCAGGCGGCGGAACAGTTCCGCACCCCGGGGAGGTCTCCCTCGCTCATAACGGACTTCTTTTTCTGGACGAGCTTGCGGAGTTTGACCGCAAGACGCTGGAGATACTCCGACAGCCCCTTGAGGACAGGAAGGTCACTATAGCCCGTGCGTCGGGAACGGTGACATATCCGTGCACCATAATGCTCATAGGAGCCATGAACCCGTGTCCCTGCGGATATTACGGACACCCCAAGCGCAAATGTATATGCTCAAAGAATAAGATATCAGGTTATCTTTCAAAGATATCGGGACCGCTCCTCGACCGTTTTGATATCCATATCGAGGTCGCACCCGTGGAGTTCGGTGATCTTTCGTCGAAGGTGAAAGATGAAAGCTCGGCGGACATAAGAAAGCGCGTGATAGCTGCCCGTGAGATACAGTCAGAGC
>CACZEJ010000176.1 GCA_902780115.1 Ruminococcus flavefaciens
CCGGTGGACTGTTTTTTAAGAGGGAACGCCTTGCAAGAGAAGGCGTTCCCTAATGAAATTGGGGTTTATTGACAGACTGAAGCGCCGATACAAATGTATCGGCGCTGAATTTTTATTTATTGTTTTCCGGTTTTTCGATCTCTT
This sequence comes from Ruminococcus flavefaciens, assembly GCA_902780115.1. GTDB lineage: Bacteria > Bacillota > Clostridia > Oscillospirales > Ruminococcaceae > Ruminococcus > Ruminococcus flavefaciens_Y. Next base: position 145 of record CACZEJ010000176.1, read on the forward strand.
CAGTCAAGCTTTGTAAATCGCCTGGCTTCACCAGCTCTTCCTACGAACATGGACTTCGGCCGAGCCCATACTTCACCGTCCTTCAATGACTTGTATACAACAAGTTCTTCCATAGTTTCGCTGTGACGAGCAACTGCGAGGAGCTCGTACTCATTGCCCTTGAAGTGGCGGTATTTAGCACCGACTTCTATCTCTGTCTCCTTGTCGGCTTCAACTTCCTTTGCCTCGGGCTCTGTATTGACGATATCGTCCGCAACTATTATCATTGCGGCATACGGAGTCATGCGGATATGAACATTTCCGTTCTCGACCTGTATCGGGGAAGCAGTGAATACATCGACCAGACCTGAGAGGTGTGTTCTGAAGTTGAGGTCGTATTCATAATCTCCCAGATTGAGAGCGACATAAACAGTCTGTTCGCCGAGAGTTTTCTTGAAAAGTATCTGCTGATTAGTTATAACTATGCGCTCGTATGTGCCTGTTCTGAGAGCAGGGTAAGCGCGGTATATCCGACCGAGCTTTACGATATGCTTGTAAAGGGAGAGGTTGCCGTGATCGAGAAGATCCTTCAGGTGAAGGCACGGACGCAGATTGTCGTCGGAGTTGTTTTCCTTCCTGCCCTCGATGCCGAATTCGCTTCCGTAGTAAATTGAAGGGATACCTGGCATAGTGTACATCATGGTGTATACCAACGGCAGGTGGGCATTATTGTGGAGGGTAGTTGCAAGACGGTTTACATCGTGGTTGTCCACAAAGTTATAAAGAGCTATATTGCGGTAGATGCCTCCGTTAGCACCGGATTGGCGGTTGATGGAGTAGTCTATTTCAAAGTAGTTCTTGTCGTTGTGTGAGGACCACAGCAGGCTTTTTGCCCTTGCAGAAGCTTCTTATCCTCTTGAAGAAATCGAAGTCGATGCAGTCAGCGGCATCAAAGCGGATTCCGTCGATATCGAAGGATTCTATCCAGTAATTTATAGCATCAATGAGATGATCGCAAACTCCGACATTGCGGAGATTGAGCTTAACGAGATTATAGTGTCCGTTCCAGCCCTCATACCAGAAGGGATCGCCGCAGGGGCTCGGACCTCCGAAATTGAGATTCTGGAACCAGCCGCAGTACTGTGATGACTGACCGTTTTTCTGGACATCGACGAACTGCGGGAATTTTCTGCCTACATGATTGAAAACTCCGTCAAGAATAACTCTTATTCCATTCTCATGAAGTCTGTCACAGATATAGCGGAAAGAATTGTTATCACCAAGTCGGCTGTCTATCTTTTTATAGTCGATGGTGTCGTAACCGTGTTCAACGGACTCGAAAACAGGTCCGAAATAAACAGCGTCAACGTTCATTTCCTTCAGATGAGGTATCCATTCAAGTACCTTGTCAAGACGGTAAATAACATCTTCACTGCCATCGTTGAACTTTGGCGCACCGCAGAAGCCGAGCGGATAAATGTGATAGATTATGGCGTTATCATACCAGTTCATAATAAAAAACTCCTTACATTCACTTATTTGAGCCTTCAAGATAGTAGGAAGCTTCCATATCGGCAACGTTCAGTGCCAGAGCGAGAGGGTACATTTCGAGTGCCCTGCCGATAGAACCTCTTTCTTCTGTTCCACCATATGAAAAACCCATGTGATATCTGATAGCGAAAGCTTCTTCACGGGAAAGGCGGTTCTCGCCGTAGAAAAATCCCGAGAGTATGTAAACGGACTTTTCGCCGTGCCCGTATGGCAGAGCATCATTTATAGAGTAATAAGGTACTTTTTCCCACTGTCCGGTCTCATCGTTCTTTTTATTGCGCATTTCTACGGTATAGAAGTCGATTTTGCAGACATCGTGCAGGAGAGCAACGAGAGCGATAGTCTCCTCAGAGTAATCCATTCCGTAGAGTTCCTTTGTACGAGGACGTGAGAGGTAGTCTTTCAGGCAGTGGTAAACATTTACACTGTGCTGAACGAGACCGCCTTTGTATGAACCGTGGAAGCGTGTGCTGCTCGGAGCGGTAAAAAAATCGCTCTTCTCAAGATACTCGAGAAGTTTGTCTGCTCCTTCGCGTTTAATATTTTCTTTATATATTGAGATAAATTCTTCTTTAGCTGTCATAATGATACTCCTTAACTTACATTCCTTTAATATTATACCACAAATTGTTATTAAATTCAATAGGCAAAGATGATTATTTTATGAATTATAACTATAATTGGAAGTACAAATCAATTAAGGGAAAAAAATAGCGTCAGGCTCTTGAAATTTTCTCTGAAATATGGCATAATTAGTGAGTAGAAAGTAGTAAGTAGTGAGTAGTAGATCAGGCATTGTATGTAAGAGATGCTTTTAGACTATTTTCTACTTACTACTCACTACTTTCTCGTTTCATAATGCAGCTTTGCTGTATTATGAAACAAAAATATGGTGTCCGCTGCCATAAAGCGGAAGTTAAGGAGGGACTTATGTCTAACCAGCTTTGTATCGTCCTTGATTTCGGCGGTCAGTATAACCAGCTCATTGCCCGCAGAGTGCGTGAGTGCGGTGTATACTGCGAGATCAAGAGATTTGACACACCTATCAGCGAGATCAAGGCAATGAACCCGACTGCGATTATATTCACAGGCGGTCCGAACAGCGTTTATGATCCTTCATCGCCTCATATCTCAGAGGAGATATTCAGTATAGGCGTACCGATACTCGGAATATGCTACGGCTGTCAGCTCGTTGCATACACTCTCGGCGGCAAGGTCGAGAGCTGCGAAAAGAGCGAGTACGGAAAGATCGAGATAACTCAGGATACCAACAGCCTTTTGTTCAGGGACGTGCCCGAAAAAAGCGTTGTATGGATGAGCCATACCGATTTTGTAAGCCGGCTCCCTGATGGATTCAGTGTGACAGCAAAGTCTGATGACTGTCCGTGTGCAGCTTTTGAAGCTCCCGAAAAGAAGATATATGCCGTTCAGTTCCACCCTGAGGTAACTCACAGCGAGTTCGGCAAGCAGATACTTCATAACTTCCTTTACAATGTCTGCGGCTGTACAGGCGACTGGGTAATGGACGATTTCATTGAGAATACTGTCAAGAAGCTCCGTGAGCAGATAGGCGATAAAAAGGTAATACTCGGACTTTCGGGAGGCGTTGATTCCTCCGTTGCAGCAGGTCTTCTCAGCCGTGCAGTCGGCAAGCAGCTCACCTGTGTATTCGTAGATCAGGGACTTATGCGCAAGGACGAGGGAGACTTCGTTGAAGAGACATTTACAAAGCTTTTCGATATGAACTTTGTCCGCGTAAACTGCAAGGAAAAGTTCCTCACAGCTCTCAAGGGCGTTACAGACCCTGAACAGAAGCGCAAGATAATCGGTACCGAGTTCTATAATGTTTTCTGGGACAAGATCAGAGAACAGGGAACAGACGGTTTCTTTGCACAGGGTACAATATATCCTGACCGTATCGAGTCGGGCAGGGGCAATCAGGCAGGTCACGGCAGCACAGCTGTTATAAAGACTCACCACAATATGGTTAAGATGCCTGAGGATATAAAGTTCGCAGGAACAATAGAGCCGCTTGGAGACCTCTTCAAGGACGAGGTAAGACAG
>CACZEJ010000177.1 GCA_902780115.1 Ruminococcus flavefaciens
TTAAATTTGAATTCTGGAGTATTTTTGAGGCGGTTGCAAACGTTCTGATACTGTTTGTGCTGCTGAGGATCTTCCTTTTCAAACCTATTAATAAAATGAAGGCAGAGCGCACACAGACTATTCAGGATAACCTCGATTCAGCCGAAAAAGCAAAGGAAGAAGCAGAAGAGCTTCGCAAGCAGTATGAGGATTCTATCAGCGCTGCAAAGGAAAAGGCTAACGAGATCATCATGAAGGCTCATGAGGACGCAGAATCAGAACGCTCGGCAATTATCAAAAAATCTCAGGAGGAAGCTGAAAAGATCGTTTCCGACGCTGACAAGACTATAGAAAACGAGAGAAAGCGCGTTCTCCGTCAGGCTCAGTCCGAGATCGCCGACCTCGCTATCGAGGCTGCTTCAAGGATCGTCGGCGAAAACCTCGACGACGAGAAGAACCGCCGCCTTGTTGACCAGTTCCTTTCCGATGAGGAGGGCAAGAAATGAGAGATACAGACAGAGAACTGCTGAAAGAGCTCGTCCGTCTTGATGTATCCCAGACAGACTGCTCCGAAACAAGAAAGGTACTCGAAACTTGTTCCGATGTTGCGGATACTCTCGCAAATCCGCTCGTTACATACGACGAAAAGCGCGGCATAATCAGCAAGCTTTTCCCCGAATCCATGCACAAATTCATGCTCAATACCATCCGCAGCGGTGCTGTTGAGCATATCGGCGATATCCTCGATGAATATGAGGAGCTCCTCCTCGACAGACAGGGCAGCATCAAGGCTGTAGTCCGCTATGTTACGCCTCTTACAGAGTCGCAGCAGGCTGACCTACGCAAATTCATCATGGAGAAATTCGTCAAGGAGGACGTTGATATCGAGTATAAGCACGACCCCGACATCATAGGCGGCTTCATACTCAACGCAGGCGACCTCGAATACGATAAGAGCTACCGCACAAGCCTCCGCCTTATGAAGGATACTCTCCAGAACAAGGCTGCCGAGTACGTTGACAGCGGAAGTGCTGCAAAATCAGGCAAAAAAAGCGATATCATCTCCGTACTCAAAACAGAGGTGCGCGACTTTGAAGTAAAATCAGGCGCTACCGAAACAGGCTTCGTTACCCGTCTCGGTGACGGTATCGCAAGAGTTTACGGCATGAATTCCGTAATGTACGGCGAACTTGTCGAGTTTGAGAACGGTATCAGAGGTATCGTTCAGAACCTCGAGGAAAAAACTGTCGGAGTCGTTCTTCTCGGCGACGACCACGGTCTTACTGAGGGCTCTTCCGTTATCAGAACAGGCAAGAGAGCAGGTATCGGCGTGAGCGATGAGCTTCTCGGTCGAGTTGTTGACGCTCTCGGCTCGCCTATCGACGGTCTGGGACAGATAAAGGCTGACGACTACTTCCCTATCGAGCGCGAAGCTCCCGGCGTTATCGAGCGTAAGCCCGTAAACGTACCGCTCCAGACAGGTATCCTCGCTATCGACTCCATGTTTCCTATTGGACGCGGACAGCGTGAGCTCATCATCGGCGACCGCCAGACAGGTAAGACCTCTATCGCTGTTGATACCATCATCAACCAGAAGGGTCAGGACGTTATCTGTATCTATGTTGCAATAGGTCAGAAGTCCTCAACTGTTGCACAGATAGTAAATACACTGAAAAAGTACGGCGCTATGGATTATTCCGTAGTTGTATGCGCTTCTGCAAGCGATCCTGCGCCGTTCCAGTATATATCACCGTATTCGGGTACAGCTATCGCCGAATACTTCATGTCAAAGGGCAAGGACGTGCTCATAGTATACGATGATCTTTCAAAACACGCTGTTGCCTACAGAGCAATGTCACTCCTGCTCCACCGTCCGCCGGGACGTGAAGCATACCCGGGTGACGTTTTCTATCTCCATTCGAGACTTCTCGAACGCTCCAGCCGTCTTGATGACGAGCACGGCGGCGGTTCGCTGACAGCTCTCCCTATCATCGAGACCCTTGCAGGCGATATCTCCGCTTATATCCCGACCAACGTTATCTCTATCACAGACGGTCAGATATTCCTCGAGAGCGAGCTTTTCAACTCAGGTCTCCGTCCTGCGGTAAACTACGGACTTTCCGTATCCCGTGTCGGCGGCGCTGCTCAGACAAAGGCTATGAAGAAGGCTTCGGGAAATCTCCGTATCGACCTTGCTCAGTTCAAGGAAATGGAGATATTCACACAGTTCTCGTCTGAACTTGACCAGACTACAGCAGACCTCCTCAATCATGGTCATATGCTTACAGAAATGCTCAAACAGCCTCTTTACAATCCTATGCCGCACTATAAGCAGGTAATACTCCTCTATGCGGCTCAGCATGGTATGTTTGAAAATATACCTCTCAAGGAGCTTAAAGAATACATCAATGACCTTATATCCTTCCCTTAACAGTTCCTGAGCCTTCCTTATCCGGCACTGTAACTGGAATTTATGCGGTGTAAGACCGGTTTCGGATGCAAATTTCCTTATCATATGATAGGAACTGATATTTACCTTTTGAGACATCTGCGCAATACTGAGTTCAATATCGGGATTCCCCAGAATCTCCTTCTTTATGATATCAAGCTCTCCGGAAACATCCTCGTTAACGGGAATACATGTTGAAACGGCAGAATATCTCTCTGTTACAGGCTTTATTGAATGGCATACGTTAGGATATACGGAAAAGTACTGGCCTTCACCGCATTCCTTAACATCACCGTCGATCTCTATTGCTATGCGGCCTTCCGTGACTATCCCAAAGACATAATGACCGGTGTGTGTATGCGGAGGAT
>CACZEJ010000178.1 GCA_902780115.1 Ruminococcus flavefaciens
CTGCGGACTTCAAGGTCAGAAAGGAGCGGATAGCGGCTGTGGAGCTCCTCCATTACGGTGAGTTCCTTGTTGAGGTTCGTGCTTTCCTGTTCAAAGTAGGATATTTTTATATTACTGTTCCAGCGTACCAGACCCTTATGGGGGAGCTTTTCCTGTATAATGCGGAGCAGTGTGGATTTACCGATGCCGTTGTCACCGATGATACCGATCTTTTCGCCCCTGCGGACTTCAAAATCTATCTCGTCCACAAGAGTTTTGCGCGAACTTCCCTCGCCCACGGCGATATCCACGCCCTTGACCTTGAGCACGTCTATAGGCGGCTCAACAGCATAGGTGAAGTGTATCTTCGCGTGTTTGGTGTCATGTACGGGGCGCTCGATGCGCTCTATCTTTTCGAGCTGCTTTCTGCGGCTCTGAGCCATTTTCGTAGTTGAAGCGCGGACGAGGTTCTTTGCAACATAGTCTTCCAGCTGAGCTATCTGCTTCTGCTGCATCTCGTACTCTTTTTCCCGTCTTGCGTCATTTTCCTCACGCTGACGGACGAAGGCGGTATAATTGCCTCTGTAGCGTGTAAGTACTCCTCTTTCGATCTCGCATATGGAAGTGCAGAGCCTGTCGAGGAAGTAACGGTCATGGGACACGATGAGGACAGCTCCCTTATAGCTTCTGAGGTAATCCTCAAGCCACATGATGGTCTTGAAATCGAGATGGTTGGTAGGCTCGTCGAGGATAAGCAGGTTCGGCTCTTCGAGCAGCAGTCTTGCGATACACAGGCGAGTTTTTTCGCCTCCGCTGAAGCCTGCGCAGGTACGTTCAAGCTCCTCGCCCGAGAAGCCCATACCGTTGAGGACCATGCGTATCTTCACATCGGTGTTGTATCCGTCGTTAGCCTCGACCCACGACGAGAGCTGCTGGTACTCGTCCGCAGCCGAATCATCGCCCATCTCTATCTCCAGCTCTATTTCGCGGAGGCGGTCGATAGCGCGGTGTATCGGCTCAAAAACGCTTCTCATCTCACCGATGACAGTATTTTCGGAGTCAAGTCCGCCCATCTGTTCGAGGTAGCCGACTGTAGTCTTGGCTGCCATGGAAATGATACCGTCCTTTTCCGTGAAGCGGTCAGGCTCTACAGAACCTGTAAGTATCTTCAGCAGTGTGGACTTTCCGCAGCCATTGTTTCCCACAAGACCTATCTTATCGCTTTCGTCGATAGTAAGGGAAACATTTTTCAGCACCTGATTGCCGTTATAGAATTTATTTATATTAGTTAGGCTTGCAAGCATAGTGACCTTTCCTTTGTCTTCTGCAAGTCGCACAAACAATCGTTCCTATTTTTGTGCAGACTGCAACTAATATTACCATGATAACATATTTTATGTCAAGTTGTCAATGGTCACGCTCAATAAAATGGAGTGCTGTTTTTGTGCTATTTTATACATTCTATATTAAAAAAAGCCTATTTTTCGTAATTCTCGGTAAAAATAAATGCCTCGCCGAAGCTGAGAGCTTTCGGGAGGCTCGTTATATCACAAAAACAGATGTATGCATCAGTCGCTGACATCGGTGTCAAGAGTGATACTCACGCTGTACTCGGGGTAGGCTGCCTGTGTTTCCGTGAGGATATGCTCGTACAGTTCCGCACTGTCGGGAGCTGCAAAATCAATGATTATGTCAAAGTGTATGGTCATTCTCTCCTCGTCGAGGTAGAAGCCGTGTATCTGCAATACGTACTCGTGGGACATCACATGGCGGCGTATCTCCTCATACATACCTATCGCCTTGTCGTTCTGAGTATTTACCGCATACACGCTTATGCCTGCCAGTATCACGCGATGTTCCTCAAACACCTTCTCGTTGATGCGGTGTTCGAGCTTGTCGAGCTCCGCAACTGTCAGGGTATCGGGCACTTCGATATGCACAGAGCCGATGAGCAGGTCGGGACCGTAGTTGTGGAGCAGCAGATCATAGGCTCCGTGTACCTCGGGAAATGACGTAACAGTCACCTTTATCGCCTTTGACAGCTCCGAGCTTATGCGCTTTCCGATAATGCTGGAAAGGCTCTCGGCAAGTATCTCCAGACCTGATTTTATAATGACAAGGGATATCACAGCACCGAGCCACGCTTCCGTGCGGATATGGAGAGTGAGGTATATCAGCGCTGCTATGAGAGTTGCTGTTGAGATGACAGAATCGAGAAGAGCGTCCTTGCCCGATGCTATCAGCGATTCAGAGTTGACGCTCTCGCCCTTCTTCTTGACATAAAGTCCGAGGAGTATCTTCACGACTACTGCCGATGCGACTATTACCAGCGCAGCTGCCGAATAATCAGGCTTGACAGGGTCTATCCTGCCGTAGCCGTATGGGTGCTTCTTGTCGGGACGCTTCTCGGCGAGCTTAGTGCCGATAATTGTTATCACCGAGGACATTACATCGCTCAGGTTGTTTACAGCGTCGAGTATGATGGCGATAGACGAGCTGAGAATGCCGACTGCCGCCTTGAATGATGCAAGGAATATATTGGCAAATATGCCTACCATGCTTGTTCTGACTATTACTTTTTCTCTTTCCATATTATTCCCCCAAAAATTGTAAAGCCTTTAGTATTTAGCCTTTAGCCAATGTGTCACCTTCGGCGCATGATTATAATAAGTGCTGTAAGCGCGTGGAACAAGCGGCAACGCGGCTGCGATCAATAGCCTCCGCCCTTGACCTTTATCTCGTCCTCGATGACGCTGAGCCTGCCTGTATTTCCGCACCAGCCGCAAGTTATGCGCTCCTCGTTCGTCCAGCAGGTGAGCTTTCCGCAGCGTCCGCACTGTGCAAAATTCTTTGCTCCGCAGTACGGACAGCCGTTATATTCGTCCGTATAGTACAGGTTGCCCTTTATCGTGGTCTTGTCGAAGCCTTCACGAGCAGCGCGCTTTTCATCAATAGGGAACGCCCATGTCCTGAACCAGTCGCCGTCATGTTCTTCTACCCTTACGCCGTATACGCGCTTGGTCTCGTTGCATTTCATAAGTATGACTTCAGCTTTCATTTTCCTCCGCCTTTCTTTTCTGTTCGTCACGGTAGTCCGACGGCGAGCAGCCCTCACATATACGGAACTGTCGGACGAAGTAATTGTACGATGAATAGCCGCATTCACGGGATATTTCCGTAACGGTCATATCCGTCTGCGCAAGAAGCGTCTTGGCGTTATTTATGCGGAACTCTATCATTTCCTCTATGATGCTCTTATTGAAATAGGACTTGTATATCTTCTGGAGATAGCTCTTGCTCAGGTAAAGGCTCTCCGCTATCTCGCTGATATTCCACGGAAGCTCGGGATTCTTCATTATCCTGTTGCGGAGCAGACACAGCTTCTCGAACTGCGGATTCGAGGTAGGCTCCGATATAGTATATGAGAACACCCTGTTCACTGTTGCCTTGTACATTGCGTAGGAGAGATCGGCTTCGGGCGAGAGCTCAAAGCTGCAAACTCCCACGGAAAAATCTATATTGCAGTTCTCATCGCCGCCGTACTGCGAGCCCTTTATCTTGTCGCAGAGAGCGTTATAAACAGCACCTGCACGGTTGCTGTCGGGACTTATGACACACAGTGTCTGTGCCGCCCATGCGCCGCATATCTCCCTGCTGTGTATGCAGGAGCGGAGCTTCTTCGCAAAGGCAGCCATTATGCTGTTGGACTTTTCCTCGCCGCTCTGGTAGTAGGCTTTCTTCAGTCCGTGGAGTTCAAACGTCATACATTCTATGGAGCTGTGTATAGGATAAGCTGCAAATTTCGTACTGAATTCCTGCTCTATGCCGCTCCTGTTGAGCAGTCCTGTCAGGTGATCGTAGAGCAGAGCCTTGCTGGTATTGAGGATAGTGCGGTTCATTATAGCCTTTATCCGCACCTGTTCAAGAGCGACATTAACGTAGTTTATCCACTTCATGTACAGCGAACTGAACGACCGCGGCTCCTTTCCGAATGATACTGCGCAGTAGCCAAAGAAATTGTTATTGTAATGCAGAGGCGATATGAAAAATGCAGAGGGATAGCTGCGGTCTTCGCTGTAATCGGGAAGTATCTTCGATGAGCTGAACACCATATCGGTCTCGGCTTCACGCCATATAGCAGATTTTGCAAGTATCACCTTCATGTCATCGCCGATAGCAAAGCCGAGCTCCTCGGCGTTTTTGTCCACGGTCGCGTCAACATACTTCTTGGTGAGACATATCCTCACCCTTCTCATTTTATGCAGGAAGTAGGTGTAATTATCCAGTCTGTCGGCAAAAGTCGTAATATTGTCGGCATTGGTTATATCAAAGAGCATATCGCCGTAGAGAAGCTCAGACTCAAATCGGCTGTTTATGCTGATATTTCTCAGGATATTATGGCGCAGACTGGGGTTCTCGTCGCAACCGCAGCTCTCTCCGAGGCGGAGTTCTCCGTTCTCGTTGGGCACCTTGCTGCATATCTTTCCCGTGATTATGCGGTAAAGTCTCCTTACAGCCTCCGCGCCAAGCTGAAAATTAGGACGGCTGTAGCTGGTTATGGAAGGGCTGGACTGATAGCCCTCAATGGAAGCATCATAGCCTGTTATGGCGATATCTCCAGGAACGCGAAGTCCTGCGTCCATGAACAGCTTTGTGAGAGTTATTGCCATTACATCGTTTCCGCACACGATAGCTTCGGGGCGTTCCAGCTCGCCGCTGAGTATGCGTCTGGCATATTTTTTCGGAGCTTCTGTCCAGAAGTCGCCGTACTCGCACCATTCCTTTTCTATTTTTATGCCGTGGCGTTTCATAGAGTTCTTATAGCCTGCAAGACGCTCCTCGCCGCTGAACGTATTTTTCGGGCCCGTCAGGCAGTATATCCTTTTATAGCCGTGAACATTTATAAGGTGATCGGTTATGGTCTCGAAAGCTTCACGGTCGTCCACGGAAGTAGTCT
>CACZEJ010000179.1 GCA_902780115.1 Ruminococcus flavefaciens
GTTACAGCCGGGGAGCTTGAAAGAATCATCATCGCATATGAACCCGTTTGGGCTATCGGCACAGGCAAGACCGCTACAGCGGAGCAGGCGAACGAGGTCTGCAAGATTATCCGCGACCTCATCGGCGAGCTTTACAGCGCCGAGGCAGCCGACAGAATCGTTATCCAGTACGGCGGATCCATGAACGACGGCAACGCCGTAGAGCTTCTCGACCAGCCCGACGTTGACGGCGGACTTATCGGCGGCGCTTCTCTCGTAGCGACCAAGTTTGCGGCAATCGTCGCGGCAGCCAGCAGATAAAGAAAGGATTCCGATATGAAAAAACCCCTTGTTCTTTGCATAATGGACGGCTACGGCATTAAGGACGTTTACGGAAACGCCATTGCAGCCGCAAGCAAGCCGAATCTTGACAAATTCTTTGCCGAGAACGCCTACACAACCATCGGCGCTTCCGGAATGGCTGTCGGACTTCCCGACGGACAGATGGGAAACAGCGAAGTCGGTCACACCAACATGGGCGCGGGCAGAATAGTATATCAGGAGCTTACCAGAATCACCAAGTCCATAAAGGACGGCAATTTCTTTGACAACGAAGCCCTCAAGGGCGCTATGGAAAACTGCAAGGCAAACGGCAGCGCTCTGCACCTCATGGGACTTATGAGCGACGGCGGCGTTCACAGCCACATCACTCACCTTTACGCCATTGTCGAAATGGCAAAGAAGTACGGTCTCAGCGATACACCTGTACTTCTCTATGCTATGGGCGACGGTAACCACTCTCTCGCTACCGCAAAGGAGTTCTACGAGCAGCTCAAAAAAGCAAACCCGGACAAGGATCTCTCAAATCACCCTGCTCGCTATGCACTTGCCGAGATCGTTAATCTCCACAGCAATGCTCTCAAATTCGAGGCTATACACCGCCTTGTATACGATGTAGACTGCGACAAGCTCATAAGCGAACTCACTTCCGCGCTTGATCTCTCCGAGACAAAGGAGTCCGACCAGTACGTTATCTGCTCATGCTGCGGCACTGAGAAGAAGCTCTACATCAACAAGAAGTCCTCAAACCTCTCCGTTGGTTCGCTCCAGAACTTCCTCGACGGCTACATAAAGGCTAACGGCGGCAAGATCGACTATATCCACGGTGCTGATACTGTTAAGTCTCTCGCTGAGAAGCACAACGGCATTTCATTCGTTCTGCCTGATATGGATAAGTCTCAGCTTTTCCCGACTGTTATCAAGGACGGAGCGCTCCCACGCAAGACATTCTCAATGGGACACGCTGAGGATAAGAGATTCTACATCGAAGCACGTAAGATCACTGAATAATGGAATTACTAAACAATATCGCCAAGCTCCATACTACGGAGCTTGGCGCAGTTCGTATAAGACGGAATCTGGGTATCGAATGTAAAGATACAGTCGCATGGTGCAGGGAGAAGATACTCTCGCCCGAAGCTGTTATCGAACGCCGCGGCAAAAACTGGTACGTAACCGTGAACGGCTGTATCATCACCGTAAACGCATACAGCTATACCATAATTACCGCACATAAGGAGAATAATATGAATATCAGAAGATTTGAAGCTTCAGATGCCGAAGCTGTTTCGGCTCTTGTAATAAAGACCATAAAGATCTCCAATGTCAAGGACTATCCTGCCGAGCTCATGGAAGAACTTGCAAAGTCACAGCAGCCGCAGAATATCCTCGAACGCGCAGGCTGGACACACTTTTACGTCGTCGAGGAAGACGCTGATATCATCGGCTGCGGCGCTATAGGTCCTTACTGGGGCAAGGAGGACGAAAGCGGTCTGTTCACGATATTTGTGCTCCCAGAATGGCAGGGCAAAGGCGTGGGCAGGATCATTATGGAAACTCTAGAAAAGGACGAGTACTTTCTCCGTGCAAAGCGCATAGAGATCCCATCGTCCATTACAGCCTGCCAGTTCTACCGAAAGTTCGGCTACGACTACAAGAACGGCTTTGCAGAGCTTGACGAGGAGCACCTTTACCGCCTTGAAAAGTTCAGGGATATCAGTAATTCCACTATAAAAGAAATAAACAGGAACGATATTCCCGAATGTGTAAAGGTCATAAAAGAAAGCTTTATGACTGTAGCTGATGAATTTGGTTTTACTGTTGAAAATGCACCGCGATTTGTTGCTTTTGCAACTACTGACGAAAAGCTTTTCTCGCAGTATGACAATGAGCACCGTCCGATGTATGCATACTTTTCCGAAGATGGAAGAATAATAGGCTTCTATTCACTGCTCAAACTTGAAAACAACGAGTGTGAGCTGAACAACCTCTGCGTACTCCCGAACTACAGACACAATAACATCGGCAGCAAGCTTTTCAGCCACGCCTGCGAAACAGCAAAGGCTGCGGGCTGCGTGAAAATGGTTTTCAGCATAGTCGAAGAGAACGTAAAACTGCGCAAATGGTACGAGAAGAACGGAGCTGTACACACAGACACAAAGAAATTCGACTTTTTCCCTTTCACCTGCGGCTATATGGAAAAAACTCTTTGATAAGGAGAAGAATATGTCTGATATTTTTTCAAGAACTCAGC
>CACZEJ010000180.1 GCA_902780115.1 Ruminococcus flavefaciens
AGCTCCTTCGATAAGTCCGGGAATATCCGCCATAACGCACGACTCTCCCTCTCCGAACCTCACAACGCCAAGAACAGGTGTAATTGTTGTAAAATGGTAATTCGCAATAACAGGCTTTGCTTCGCTGACAACAGATACAAGCGTACTTTTTCCGACATTCGGGAATCCCACAAGTCCAACATCCGCAAGGAGCTTAAGCTCGAGAGTTACCTCGAACTCCTCACCCGGATAGCCGGGCTTTGCAAATTTTGGAATCTGACGGGTGGAAGTGGCAAAATGGACATTTCCCTTTCCGCCCTGTCCTCCGCGGGCAAGCACCTTCGGTTCATCGGAGGACATATCCGCCATGATCCTGCCGCTCTTAGCCTCGCGCACAACAGTACCTCTCGGCACTTTGATTATGAGGGGCGGAGCGCTCTTTCCCGTACAGTTCCTACCGCTGCCGTTTTCGCCGCGCTCTGCCACATATTTTCTTTTATATCTGAAATCTATAAGGGTCGAGAAATTATCATCGACCTGAAAAATCACATCGCCGCCACGTCCGCCGTCGCCGCCGTCGGGACCTCCTGCTGCCACATACTTCTCACGGTGAAACGATACAGCGCCGTCGCCGCCATCACCGGCTTTGATCTTTATCTTCGCCTGATCAACGAACATTTCTGACCTCCATTTCTAAAGAAAAATCCCAAGCAAATGCTCGGGATTTATTGTCACGTTATGGCTGTTACTGCTCAATCTCGTAAACAGAAACCTTCTTACGGTCACGTCCGTAACGCTCAAACTTTACCTTACCGCTTACTGTAGCGAATAATGTATCATCTGAACCAATACCTACACCGTTACCCGGGTGGATATGTGTGCCTCTCTGACGAACGATGATGTTGCCTGCCTTAACGAACTGACCGTCAGCTCTCTTAACGCCAAGTCTCTTAGCCTCAGAGTCACGACCGTTCTTAGTAGAACCAACACCCTTTTTATGAGCGAAGAACTGCATACTGATCTTTAACATACTTACACCTCCGAAATAATGATTTTGATCGTGTCAGGGAACTCTTCCAGTATAGCCTCAAAATGCTGTTTCAAAACATTCAGCAGACGTGACGGAGCATCTCCGCCGTCCTTGCATATACATTCGATCACGTTATCGCCTACTATTATTTTCGGCTGATGACCAAACTCATCAAGGATATTTGCAGTAAGCTGTACAGCTGAAGAAACAGCCGCACAAGCTACGTCTTCACCTGCCTCGGCATAACCCGAGTGGCCGCTGAACTTAAAGCCTGTCAGTAGTCCCTTTTTTTCATAAAATTCTGCGCGGATCATGATCAAGCTTTGATAGCTTCGATCTTGACCTGAGTGTAAGGCTGTCTGTGACCCTGCTTCTTCTTCTCGCCCTTCTTAGGCTTGTAAGTGAAAACAGTGATCTTCTTAGCCTTGCCGTTCTTCAGAACCTTTGCGCTTACAGCTGCACCGTCAACATAAGGTGTACCGATCTTAAGACCATCGTCTGCTCCGAGAGCAACTACCTTGTCAAAAGTAACTGTCTCATCAGCCTCTGCTGCGAGCTTCTCGATGAAGATGATATCTCCCTCGTTTACCTGATACTGCTTTCCGCCGGTTTCAATAACTGCGTACATATTGTGGCACCTGCCTTTTCAATAAACTCGCTGTTACAGGCGTGTAAATACAACTTGATAAGCCTGTTTACAAGCGGCAATAATATTTTATCATAAAGTACGGGCTTTGTCAAGTATTTTTTTGCAATAAATCAGAAAAAACTTCCCCTGTTTTTGCAGGGGAAGCTGTAATAAACTATTACCAGACTCTGTAGCCTTCGTGACCGATCTTGTATGATGTACCCGGTACATAGAGATCTTCAGGCTTGAGCTCCTTGCCGTTTTCCTTAGCTGCGTCGATAGCCTTTCTGAGCTCTCTGAACGCAACGCTGTTTGTTACGATACGTGAAACGTCTTCCTGTGTTGGCTTACCGCTCATATATTCAAGAACTGCCTGCTGGAGGTAGAAATATGTACGGAGCTGTGTCTTCTTGAACTCGATGCTCTGCTGCTCTTCGCCTTCGCCCTCGAGGAGGAACAGGCTGTCGCCCTCACGGTAGCCGAGTGTGAGCTTTGCAAATATCTCAGGGATAAATACTCTGATCTCAGCTGCGATGTTCTTGTCGCCCTCAACAAGCTTTTCGAGCTTTTCTGTCATCTCGATATATTCCTCACGGGACTTGATGTTCACCATCATATTGATAGTTTCCTTTGCAGCGTTCATAACAAGCTCCTTCTTGAAAGGACACTTATCGTCTTCGCGCTGAACGAATATAGCATACTGCTTCTCTGAAACGAATACCTCGTCAGCCTTCATCTCTTTCTCAACGTATTCATTGAAGTACTTTGAGAGCTCAACGCATACTGAACCGTTTATTCTTACCTCGATGATCTTCTTCTCCTTATACTTTGCAAGGTAGATCCTGAGCCAGTAATACTTCTTTGAGCCGAGGTACTTCGGTATCTCATTTCTGATGAAGTTTACGA
>CACZEJ010000181.1 GCA_902780115.1 Ruminococcus flavefaciens
CAAGAGTGTCCCTGGGCGGAGTACGTGATGAAGCTGATATCCGCGGTCACAGAAAGACCTATGTCGGTGCTATGCCGGGACGTATCATTACTGCCATATCACAGGCAGGTTCGGCAAATCCGCTCATACTTTTCGATGAGATAGACAAGCTTTGCAGCGATATAAAGGGCGACCCTTCGTCAGCTATGCTTGAAGTACTTGATGCTGAGCAGAACAATGCGTTCCGCGACCATTTCATAGAGGTGCCTTTTGATCTGAGCAAGGCGGTATTTATAACAACCGCAAATAACGTAAGTGCTATACCTGCTCCGCTTCTTGACCGTATGGAAGTTATTGAACTGCCGAGCTATACAGCTGAGGAGAAGTTCCACATCGCCAAGGAGCATCTCATACCAAAGCAGCTGAAGGAGCACGGTTTGAAGGCTTCACAGCTTAAAATAACAGATGACGCTATTGACGAACTGATACAGTATTACACTAAGGAAGCTGGCGTTCGTTCCCTCGAGAGGAGCATTGCGTCACTTTGCAGGAAAACAGCAAAGAAAATAGCGGCAGATGAAGCTAAGCGAGTTACTGTAAAAGCTAAGGATATCCCTGATTATCTGGGAATCCGCAAGTATCTTGCAGATCTGTCGTCGAAGAAGGATCAGGTCGGTGTGGTAAACGGTCTTGCATGGACATCTGTGGGCGGAGTTCTCATGCCTATCGAAGTTCTCGTTATGAAGGGAACAGGCAAGACAGAGGTAACGGGCTCACTGGGAGATGTTATGAAGGAGAGTTCGAAGATAGCAGTCAGCTATGTCCGCAGCATTGCCGATAAATACGGTATACCTGCCGATTTCTATAAGGATGACGATCTGCATATACACGCTCCCGAGGGCGCTGTTCCGAAGGACGGTCCGTCTGCGGGCGTTACAATGACAACTGCACTTGTATCCGCACTTTCAGGACTGAAAGTAAGAGCGGATATTGCAATGACAGGCGAAGTTACACTCCACGGAAAGGTACTTCCCATAGGCGGACTCCGTGAAAAGACAATGGCTGCATATAAGGCAGGCATCAAGAAAGTCATCATACCTGTTGCCAATAAGCCCGATCTTGAAGAAGTAGACAAGGTCGTAAAGGACGCTATCGAGTTTGTTTACGCTGATGATCTGACAGATGTGCTCGATACAGCACTGATAAAATAAGGAGGAGCTGCAGTGAAACTCAATTACAATAAAGCGGAGTTTACCGCAGCATATGGAAAATTCTCGCAGATACCTGCTCCCGAAAGGATAGAGATAGCTTTTGCAGGACATTCCAATGTCGGCAAGTCAACTCTTATCAATAAGCTTTTCAACAGGAAAAATCTTGCGAGAGTAAGCTCTGTTCCCGGAAAAACTGCTACGATAAACTTCTACGGACTTGAAAATATATACTTTGTCGATCTTCCGGGATACGGCTATGCAAAGGTCGCAAAATCCGAGAAGGAGCGCTGGTCGGGACTTATCGAGGGCTATCTCGGTTCGGACAGGGATATCAGACTTGTTTTCATGCTGGTGGATATGCGCCATGCACCTACAAAAGATGATGTTCATATGATAAATTATCTTATAGATGAAGAGATGCCCTTCGTGCTCGTTCTCACAAAGGCTGATAAGCTCAACAAGACAGAACGTGCAAAGCGTCTTGAAGCATTTAAGGACGAGATACCCTGCTTTGAAGATATCCACGTAATACCGTTCTCATCGCAGACATATGAAGGTGTGGAGGAGCTCAGGCAGATAGTTGAGGAAATCGCAGATGACAATGAGGTCTCTGACGAATAAATATAACCTGAAAGGATGTTAAAAATGTTTGTATCCGAAAATCTTGGTGTCAATACCGCAGGTCATCTGACCGTCGGCGGAGTTGACACAGTCGAACTTGCAAGTCAATACGGCACACCGCTGTATGTTATGGACGAGCAGATGATAAGAAATACTCTGCGCCGTTTCCATGACAGCATGAAAAAGTATTACAACGGCAAGGGCGAAGTACACTATGCAAGCAAGGCGTTTTCCTGCATGGAGATGTGCAGGATAGTTGCAAGTGAAGGCGACGGTCTTGATGCAGTTTCCATTGGAGAGCTCTACACTGCTTACAAGGCTGGATTCCCGATGGAGAAGGTCGGCTTCCACGGCAACAACAAGACAAATGAAGAAATCCGCTTTGCTCTTGAAAAGGGCGTTGGACACATAATCGTTGACAATATAAGTGAGCTTCACAGACTTGAAAGCATTGCCGCAGAGCTGAATGTTCAGCCGAATATAATGTTCAGGATCAAGCCGGGTATTGATGCTCATACACATGACTTTGTAAAAACAGGTCAGATCGACAGTAAATTCGGCTTTGCGCTTGAAACAGGCGAAGCTTTTGAAGCTGTAAAGGAAGCAGTAAACTGCAAGAATGTAAAGCTTTACGGACTGCACTGCCATATCGGCTCACAGATATTCGATATCGAGCCCTTTGAGGAAGCTGCAAGAGTTATGCTTGCGTTTATCGCAAAGATCAAGAATG
>CACZEJ010000182.1 GCA_902780115.1 Ruminococcus flavefaciens
AACCGGAAAGGGAAAACGACTATGAAGTACAGTAAAGAATTCAAAGAAGAAGCATTAAAGCTCTCGGATGAGATCGGACTGAAAAAGGCTGCTCAGCAGTTAGGTATCCAGTATTACACACTGTCTGATTGGCGTACAAAGCGAAATGCCGCTGCCAAAGCTAAGAAGTATCAGATGTCCGATGATGAAGCAAAACTGCGTATTACGGAGCTTGAACGTGAAAATGCCGAGCTTCGCAAGGCAAATGACATTCTCAAGGACGCACTCGGTTTTTTCGCAAAAGACCGGAAGAAGTAAAGACAAGCGAACGCCACCTGTTCGTCAATGAGTTCCGTAATAAGTACGGTGCAAAAGCGATATGCAGATTTCTGAAAATCAGCGAATCAGGCTACTATCGCTGGCTCAGGAATCAGGGTAAGCCCGGGGCAAGGCAGCTTCTTCTGGTCAAAATACAGGGAATTCTTTCAGAGCATCCTGACAATAAGAATTACGGTGTCAGGAGGATTCAGGCAGCTCTTGCTCAGCGTGGCACTCATGTAAGCCTCAGAACAGTATACCGGACGATGAGCGAAGTCGGGCTTATCCACAAACATCGCAGACCTCACGGTATCACAAAAGCTGATACTGAAACTCAGAACAGAGAGAATCTGATCAAGAGAAATTTCAGTGCAGATATGCCACTGAAGAAACTGTTGACAGATATTACCGAGGTCCAGTGTGCAGACGGAAAACTCTATGTTTCGCCTGTCCTCGACTGCTTCAACGGCGAGATCATCGCTCTTGAAATGCGTGACAACATGAAGAAGGAACTCTGCATAGACACCGTAAAACAGCTGCGTGAGAAGTATGGCAGACTCGATGGAACTGTCCTTCACAGCGACCGTGGCTGCCAGTACACAAGCTATGCCTTCCGCAGGGAACTTGTAACAAACGGGCTCATCCAGAGCCTCAGCGGTACTGCTCACTGCTATGATAATGCCCGTATGGAAAGCTTCTTTGCCACACTGAAAAAAGAAAAGCTGCATCAGATACCGACCTACAGAATGAAGCGAGAAGAGGTCAAAACTGTCATCTTCCGTTATATCTTCGGCTACTACAACACCCAGAGGATCAACAGCTTCAACGAAAGCGGTCTCCCACCTGTGGCACTAAGAACTTCCAAGCAGCTCTCTCATCACGCTGCATGATATCTGCCCATCCAAGATTTTGGGTGTTCTCTGACTGCACATTTCTTGACAATTCCAAAAAGCTGTATCAGATGCCTACATACCGAATGAAGCGAGAAGAGGTCAAAACTATTATCTTCCGATACATCTTCGGCTACTACAATACGCAAAGGATCAACAGCTTCAATGAAGGTGGTCTCCCACCTGTGGCACTAAGGACTTCAACTGGGCTGGCTCACCACGCTGCCTAACTCCTGCCTATCCAAGATTTTGGGTATTCTCCGACTGCACATTTCTTGACAATTCCACTGTTTGATAGGAAATGGGGTACAACTCAGTGATCTTTTTTGGGGCTTATATGTTTTTATGCAATTTCATTAAGTCTATTTTAGTACAGACTCATGTAAAGTGAAGTGCATAGGTATACCCATATTCATGCGGATATTGAGCTCGCCCTGTATCAGCGGCAGGAAGTAGCGCATCGCCGCGTCGGTGATGTTGTTGCCCGCGGAGTTGATGTACTCGCGCGGCAGGAACTTCTCCTTGTTCGCGATGAGGGAGGCGTCAGCCGCCTCGATAACGACCGTGTACGGCATATCCTTCACGCGGCGGAATGCCATCATCTTGCCCGTATTGCCCGCAAGCGCACATCTCACGCCCGCAGCTCCTACTGCCTCGGACTCGTCGATATCCGTGCGCGAGCAGAGGTGCGATGAGCAGCGCTGCATTACGTTGAGCTCGATAGAACGCACCTTGCAGCCTATCTGCTCGCGTACCTGCTCCTCGAGGTACTTGCCTATGCCCGAGAGGTACTTGTGTCCGAAGTTGTCGACTACTCCCGACTGCACGCCGTCAGGCACCTCCATGCCCTCTGATACCGCGACGATGACCGCCTTGTGCTTCGCCATCTGGCTGCGGACGTCGTTCATGAACTTGTCCAGCGAGAACTCAGCCTCGGGGACGTATACGAGGTGCGGAGCAGACTCGCCGAGCGCGTGCAGTACCGCGCTTGAAGCCGTCAGCCAGCCCGCGTGACGTCCCATGACCTCGACGATAGTGACTGACGGTATGCTGTATACCGAGCTGTCGCGGACTATCTCGTGCATGGTCGCGGCTACGTACTTAGCCGCCGAACCGAATCCGGGGGTATGGTCGGTCACACAGAGGTCGTTGTCTATGGTCTTGGGTATGCCGATGACCTTGATATCTATCTTCTTCTCGGCAAAGTACGCCGAGAGCTTGTCCACGGTGTCCATTGAATCGTT
>CACZEJ010000183.1 GCA_902780115.1 Ruminococcus flavefaciens
TCCCATACTTCCAAGTGTTGATGAAAGCAAAAAAGCAAAGATCGAGCATACTGACATCGAGATCAGAAATGTCAGATTCTCCTATACCGATAAAGAAAATGACAACGTTATCAACGGACTTAATGTAAGCATACCGCAGGGCAGCTTCACAGCTCTTGTCGGACCTTCGGGCGGCGGTAAATCCACTGTTGCAAGACTTATCTCCCGTTTCTGGGACGTATCGGACGGAAGCATAAGCATTGGCGGCGTAAACATCAAGGATATGCCCCTTTCACAGCTTCAGCACATGATAAGCTTTGTAACGCAGGATAATTTCCTCTTTGACTGTTCGCTGAAAGAAAATATACGTCTTGGCGATCCATCTGCAACAGATGAGCAGGTCTATGCAGCTGCAAGAGCTGCCTGCTGCGATGAATTTATCAACAAGCTGGAAAACGGCTATGATACATCGGCAGGCGATGCGGGAAAGAGACTTTCAGGCGGTGAAAAGCAGCGTATCGCTATTGCAAGAGCCATGCTGAAAGATGCTCCTATAGTTATACTTGATGAAGCTACAGCGTTTACCGATCCTGAAAACGAAGACAAGATACAGACATCTATCATGGCGCTGTCAAGAGGAAAGACCCTTCTTGTTATCGCACACAGGCTTTCGACTATACAGTCAGCAGATCAGATAGTTGTGCTTAAAGACGGTGCTGTTGAGGCTGTTGGAAAGCAGGAAGAGCTCCTTGAAAAGTGTGAACTCTACAATGATATGTGGAAGGCTCACATCGGTGCGAAAAACTGGTCTGTACACAAGATCGAGGAGATAAGGAACAACAGAGGAAAGGAGCATATAGGCTGATGTTTAAGACGATAAAAAGGATAATGCAGTGGTCATCGGAGTACAGATCGAGGATATATGCAGGATTTGTATGCTCGTTCTTTATGAGCTGGGCAGCAGCTTTTCCGACGCTGATCGCAGCGTATTGCCTTGAAAAAGTCATAGTGTCCTGCTGGAACGATACTCCTTTGGACGGAGCACTTATATGGCAGTCTCTTGCGGCAATGGTCGTTTGTATAATCGTAAGGTTCGCACTTTCGTATGCAAAGAATGTTTTGCAGGAAAGTGTGGGATATGAAGTCGCAGCAAAGGAAAGGATCAATCTCGGCGATGTTATAAAGCGAGTTCCGCTGGGATATTTTGCGAAAAACAGTGTGGGAGATATCCTTGCGGGTATCACCACAGAGCTCTCCGCACTTGAATTGCAGAGCATGAAAATGATAGATTCAGTTGTCAACGGATATATCAATCTTGCGGTAATAGTTATATGCCTGTTGGTTGTAAGTCCGCTGTCGGCTGCGATAGCTGTTGCAGCTACACTGCTTTCAGCTCTGGTGCTCCACGGAATAAGCAAGCACAGTGAAAAGACCTCAAAGATAGCGCATAAAGCAGTCGAGGACCTTTCAGGGGCAGTTATCGAATATATACAGGGACTTTCAATCGTTAAGTCCTTCGGACAGGAAGGCGTGTCGATGCAGCATACTAAACAATCCTGCGAAGACCTTAAAAACATAAATCTCAAGATCGAATACGGATTTACACCTTTTAATTGCCTGCATCTTCTTATACTCAAAGCTGCATCGGTATGCCTTATAGTTATATGCGGTATCGGAGCACTTAAAGGTGATATGAGCGTATTCTCATTCCTGATGTTCGTACTGTTCTCATTCACTATCTTCTCTCATGTAGAGAATATCAATGATGCAGCTCATGTTCTCGGACTTGTTGACTCGGCAATGAATAAGCTGGAGCGTCTGAAGAATACAGATTTCATCGACAAGGACGGAAAGGATATCGACCTTGACAGCTATGATATCGAGTTTAAAAATGTTGCATTTGGCTATGACAGCAGAACTGTGCTCAGCAATGTGAACTTCACAATACCTCAGAATACGACTACTGCTATCATTGGCCCTTCGGGAAGCGGCAAGACAACTATATGCAGTCTTCTTGCGCGTTTCTATGATGTTAAGTCAGGAACCATAACCGTTGGCGGCAAGAATATCAAAGAATTCACCTGTGACAGCCTGCTGAAAAATATCAGTATGGTTTTCCAGAACGTGTACCTTTTCAATGATACGATCAGAAATAATATAATGTTCGGCGATCCTGATGCTACCGAAGAGGAAATGATACAGGCAGCAAAGAATGCACGTTGCCACGACTTTATAATGTCATTCCCCGACGGATATGATACAGTTATCGGCGAGGGCGGTTCGTCCCTTTCGGGCGGCGAAAAGCAGCGTATATCCATCGCAAGAGCGATGCTGAAAAACGCTCCTATAGTTATCCTTGATGAAGCAACAGCCAGCATTGACCCTGAAAACGAACATCTTATCCAGGAGGCTCTGTCGGAGCTTACAAGAGGCAAAACTATCATAACT
>CACZEJ010000184.1 GCA_902780115.1 Ruminococcus flavefaciens
GAGGGACGCGATCCCTGTGAGGATTTCGACGTTATCAATGCGGAGCTCGCCAAATTCAATGAGGAGCTTGCTGATCGTCCTCAGATAGTTGCAGCCAATAAATCTGATATGGCAACAGAGGAGCAGATCGAGAAGTTCCGTAAATTCATTGAGGATAAGGGAATACCATTTTTCTGTATTTCCGCTGCTACAACACAGGGTACCGCAGAGCTTATAAACAAAGTATCAGAAGTGCTTGATACGCTTCCTCCCGTCAGGGAGTTTGAGGCTGAACCTATCCCGCAGGCAGAGCTTGACGAGATGCTCGGCGTTGACAAGAAGTTCGAGATAACCGTTGAGGACGGCGTTTATTTCGTTGACGCTCCGTGGATACAGCCTATCATGCGAACCGTTGATCCCGATGACTATTCATCGCTTCAGTATTTCCAGCGTGTGCTTATCAACAGCGGCATAATCGCAAAGCTTGAAGAAATGGGAATACAGGAAGGCGATACCGTAAGCCTTGAGGGCTTTGAGTTCGACTTTGTAAACTGATATGAGCATAGAAAAATTAAACGAGCGTGAAGCTAATTCATACAGCCCGCTTACGCTGGCATTTCTCGGCGACAGCGTTTATGACACGCTGGTGAGAGAGTATCTTCTGCGAAAGGCGAATATGCCCGTTGCGAAGCTCCACTCCGCCAAGATAAAGCTGGTATGCGCCGAGTTCCAGTCAAAGGCGTTCGATGTGGTTTCAGAGGTGCTTTCCGAGCACGAGCTTTCTGTGCTGAAGCGCGGAAGGAATGCTACTGGAAATACCGTCCCGAAACACGCTGATGCAGCTGAATACCGCAGAGCCACTGCACTGGAGTGCCTGTTCGGTTATCTGTATCTTATCGGCAGGAACGAGCGCATAAGAGAGCTGTTTGAACTTATTATAAATTCAGATTTTAATGAAAATGAACAGATAGGAGTGTAAACTATGTCAGGTCATTCAAAATGGAATAATATCAAACGTAAGAAGGAAGCTACCGATGCTGCAAAGGGCAAGATCTTCACAAAGATCGGACGTGAGATCACAGTTGTCGTAAAAGAGGGCGGCGCTGATCCTAATAACAACAGCAAGCTCCGTGACCTTATTGCAAAGGCTAAGGCTAACAATGTGCCTAACGACAATATAGACCGTATCATCAAGAAGGCAGCAGGCGGCGAGGATAAAAACAACTACGAGAACATCACATACGAGGGATACGGTCCTAACGGTGTTGCTGTTATCGTTGAGTGCCTTACAGACAACAGAAACAGGACTGCAGGTGAGGTTCGCCACTACTTTGATAAGTTCGGCGGCAACCTTGGTACTATCGGCTGTGTATCGTTCATGTTCACAAATAAGGGTATCGTTATCCTTGAGAATACAGGTCTTGACGAGGACAAGGTTATGGACGATGTATTTGAATGCGGCGGAGATGATTTCGATATCAACGAGGAAACAGTTGAGATCGAGTGTGCTCCCGAGAACGTTCATGCTCTCCGCGAAGGTCTTACAGCAAAGGGCTACAATGTTATCTCTGCTGAGTCTGAGATGATCCCGTCAACATATACAACTCTTACAGATGAGGATCACATCAAGAAGATGAATCTTCTCCTTGAACACCTCGAAGATAACGACGACGTTCAGAACGTTTACCACAACTGGGAAATGCCCGACGAAGAATAATAAAGCAGGGGACGGTTTATACCGTCCCTTTGTGGTAGGAGAAGCAGTATGAGTATAACTATCGAAAAAGTAACAACAGACAGTGAACTCCGCGATGTGGCAGAGCTTGCAGACAAGATATGGCATGAGTGCTTTGTCGATATCATAAGCCGCGGACAGATCGACTATATGGTCGGCAAATTCCAGTCATATGAGGCGATGACAAAACAGACAGCCGAGCAGGACTACAGTTATTTTGCTGTGCGTGAAGATGATGAGCTGTGCGGATATTTTGCCGTAAAGCCAGAAAATGATGAGCGCTTTTTCCTGAGCAAGCTCTATCTGCGCAGTGATAAGCGGGGCAGGGGAATAGCTTCCATGATGCTGAAAAGAGTGTTTGAGGAAGCGGAGAACTGCGGAAAGAAAAAAGTATACCTGACGGTGAACAAGCATAACGATCACGCGATAGAGGTGTACAAAAAGACAGGTTTTGTCATAGCGGCAGAAGCTGTTACCGATATCGGAAGCGGCTATGTTATGGACGATTATATACTTGAATATGCATTGTAAGTTATTTGCTGCAAACATAAATATATTGACTTCCTTCTTCATATAGTATATAATAAGCATTGTTATATGAGGGAGTAGTTAACATACGAAAGTGTGCGGCAAGCCGACATACTAACGTGAAAACGTTCGGTTTTGCCTTAAATAATGAGACTCATGTA
>CACZEJ010000185.1 GCA_902780115.1 Ruminococcus flavefaciens
CGCATTAGCCACAGAAGCAGGAGATATAATGTATATAAGGCTTTCTCATGGCGAAAAAGAAATAGATATCCGCACAGACGACGTTGAAGCCTTTATTGCTGAGATCAAGAACGAGAATGATCCCACAGCTCTCAAAGGCACAAAGGAAATGACTCTTTACGATGTGAGAGACCTTGCCCTGTACAAGGATCTTCTTGACTGGTCACACTTTGCCGACTTCAAGGGCAGAGATGTCGGCTCGGGTCAGAATGTCTGGGAGTTCGAGCTGCCGAAGGGCTTCGTACTTCGAGTTTGCGGCGTGACAGGCGAAAAGCCGAGCCTTGTCGAGCTCTCACGCGACGGCGAAAAGGGCATAGATATCCGTAAGGACGACGTAAGTGCGTATATATGTTCAAAGGAAATGACCCTCGACGATGTAAGGGAGCTCGCTAAAAAGGGCGAGGAGCTTGACTGGGCGGACTTCGAGGACTTCAAGTGCCATGACGCAAGTACCTGTATCCGTTGCTGGCAGTTCGACCTCGGGGACGGCTTTGAACTTGAGATCGGCGGTTCTGACGGGGCAAAGCCTGATTTCATATTATTGAGCTATTACAGTTTTGATACTTGTGATGTCAGAAAAGAAGATGTCGGCGCATTTATAGATTATATCACAGCAAAGTATATATATGTAAAGGGCGATGCAAACTTTGACCGCTACGTGGACATGGCGGACGTTGTGTTCATCATGCAGTGCCTTGCAAATCCTAATAAGTATCAGTTTACGGAGCAGGGCAGGATAAACGCCGATATGGACGGAAACGGTATTACAGTAGCAGATGCACAGACTATCCAGATGATGCTTCTCGGCTATGATGTCAGCGATATTATCAGCGCTGACCGTTCGGCAATAGCAGGAAAGACCTTCATTTATGAAAAAGAAGGCTTTGGCGGAGGCTGCAATATCAAATTCAATGATGACGGCACATTTTTATATTCCCCCGGCTATCTGAGCAGCTACATGGGCGGAGGAACATGGAAAATATCGGGAAAGAAAGTTATTCTTACACAGGAAAATGACGGAATGGCTGGAAAGCGCGTCAATTATTTCAGTATCGTGGGAAATGCCCTGGTATTTATCGAAGAAGGCTCGGATAACTTGTTTGGTATCACAGTAAAAAACGGCGAGAAGTTTTATTTGACAGCTGAAGAAGCCGAAAATGCGTCGGAAGCAAGCAAGATCATATCAATTAAGACTAACTATAACCCTGCTATGAGCGATTGGTCGGGGATCGGTATACTGCTGGAGGTAGATTCTCCCGACTATCCGATCACGCTGAAAGCAGCCGACGGACACTTTACCGAATGGGACATAAAAACAGGCAGCGGCACTGTAAAAACTGTAGGCAAGGAATACGACGCAGGAAAAAACGGCTCTATATTCTGGACTCCCGACGAGTTTAGCTATCCGGACGGCTTTGAAAGCGTGATACAGGTTATCGGTACAAGCGGAGACGCTTCCGTTGAGCTGGGAAAGATCTATATTTCTCAGGTGAACGGCATGAAATTCGTGGCTTCGTTTGAAAAGCCCGTTAGTACCGACAGCTCGGCTGTAGCAGGAAAGAAATTCGTATACGAAAAAGAGGGCTTCGGCGGAGACTGCTATATAGAATTTAAAGAGGACGGTACATTTTTGTATTCTCCGGGATATCTGAGCAGCTATCTCGGCGGCGGAACATGGGAAATATCAGGAAACAAAGTTGTTCTGACTCAGGAAAATGACGGAATGGTCGGAAAGCGCGTCAACTATTTCAATATCGTTGGAAATGAGCTGATATTTATTGAAGAGGGTTCGGATAATTTTATCGGCACTAACGTTAAAGACGGCGAGAAATTCTGCGTGAAGCAGTCCGCGGCGACACTTCTCGGCATCGGCAAGGCTAAGGTCACAGGCGCTAAGGTATCATCTCTCCCACAGGGGTATGACTACTCTTTCACAGGCGATAAGGCTCAGGCTGTATTC
Organism: Ruminococcus flavefaciens; assembly: GCA_902780115.1. Taxonomy (GTDB): domain Bacteria; phylum Bacillota; class Clostridia; order Oscillospirales; family Ruminococcaceae; genus Ruminococcus; species Ruminococcus flavefaciens_Y. The sequence goes on from CACZEJ010000185.1 coordinate 2,000, forward strand.
GATTATCTTTCAAATTTGAATCTGTCAAATGATCTCTCAGGCAATCCCGATGAAATGCTTGGAATGACATGGGTGATAAAGCTCGATTATGAAAACGGAGACACTGTTACAGTATATCACTTCGGAAACTTCATTCATGGTGAAGAACACAAGTGGTATGAAATGTCCTACGAGGAAAGTCAGGGCTTCAGCAGTCTCATATGGGAATTAGGCAAATAACGCAGAAAAGCTCCGCACATCGCGGAGCTTTTTATGTTACGTTTTGTGGTAAGCACGGGCGGCGGAACGCCGCCCCAGTCTGTCAATAAACCCCAATTTCATTAGGGAACGCCTTCTCTTGCAAGGCGTTCCCTCTTAAAAAACAGTCCACCGGACTGTTTTTTAATT
>CACZEJ010000186.1:0-4297 GCA_902780115.1 Ruminococcus flavefaciens
GCTGTGATGGAAGAACCGTTGCCGAGGTGACATGAGATGATCTTGAGATCCTTAACGTCCTTGCCCATAGCGTCAGCAAGAGCCTTGGAAACGAATCTGTGTGATGTGCCGTGGAAGCCGTACTTTCTTACGTGGAGCTTCTCGTAGTCCTCGTATGGAAGACCGAACATGAAAGCCTTCGGAGGCATTGTCTGATGGAAAGCTGTATCGAATACAACTACCTGAGGAACGTTTGCAGGGATAACGCTCTTACAAGCTCTGAGAGCCAGAGCGTGTGCGTGGTTGTGAACAGGAGCAAGCTCACGGAGCTCATCTATTTTATCAATAACTTCATCTGTAACGAGAACTGACTTGTCGAAAACATCAGCACCCTGTACTATTCTGTGTCCAACAGCGGAGATAGCGTCCATGCTGTCGATGACCTTTGCATCACCTGAAGTGAGAGCCTCGACGAGCTTCATGAAAGCTTCTGTGTGTGTCGGGAAAGCGCAGTCCTCATCGAGAACTCTGCCGTCAGCGGTTTTGTGGTTGATATGACCGTCGATACCGATACGGTCGCAGTTGCCCTTTGCGATAACGCTTTCATCGCTCATGTCGATGAGCTGATATTTAAGGGAAGAGCTTCCTGCATTAACAACTAAGATTATCATACATACAATTCCTTTCAAAAATTATTTTGCATATATTATTATATACTATTTTTTGAAAATTGCAAGTCTTTTTTCAAATTTAGGCATACGTCTGTAATGTTTTTCGTTGATATGCAGTTGAAAGCCTGCTGTTGACTGTTACAAATACAACAAAAGAGAATGAAAAACACGGATTAAAATGTGAACATAATGAAAAATCTGAAAAAATCATTGAAATTTATGAAAAGAGGTAGTAAAATGAAAGTCAGCGGTATCATATGTGAATATAATCCCTTCCATAACGGTCATCTCTATCACATCAGAGAAACGAGGAAAAACGGTGCTACCCATATCGTCGCCGTAATGAGCGGAAGCTTTGTGCAGCGCGGCGATACAGCTGTCATGGACAAGCTCGAAAGAGCTCGTCTTGCGGTGCGTTCGGGTGCAGACCTCGTGATAGAGCTGCCTGTGCAGTATTGCCTTTCGTCAGCCGAAAACTTCGCATCGGGCGCAGTCTACCTTCTTAACGCCCTCGGAGCAGTCGATGAGCTTTCATTCGGGAGCGAGTGTGGGGACACTCAGAAGCTTCAGAAAGCAATGGAGACAGTTGGTGTGACAGCAATGTCTCATGCGGACGAGATAAAGGGCATTATGGAGAAGGGATACACATATCCCCGCGCATTGAGTTCAGTCGTGAACGGCATCGACCCCGAAGCAGCGTCCATTATCTCTGAGCCGAACAATCTTCTGGCAATAGAGTACCTGAGGGCACTGAAAAGATTCGGTTCTTCAATAGAGCCGTTTACGGTAAAGCGCGTCAGCGCAGAACATGACAGCGGCAGGACCGAGAACGGTTTTGCAAGCGCGTCGTATATCCGTGAAAGGATAGAGAAAAGAGCAAATGTAAACGAATTTACGACATCTGAGTGGGCGGCGGCAATATCGGCTGCGATATCAAAAGGGGAGATAGCTTCACTCAGCCGTCTTGAACGGGTGATACTCTATAAACTGAGAAGCAGCTCGGTGGAGGAGATATCGCAGATATATGACGTAGGGCAGGGGCTTGAACACAGGATCTACGGAGCAAGAATGGCAGGCTCGCTTGACGAGCTGCTTTTCACGGTCAAGACCAAGAGATACACCATGGCAAGGATCAGGCGTATAATGCTTGCGCTGCTGATAGGCATAACCAAGGAGGATATGAAGAACCTTCCGCCCTATGGCAGGATACTTGCTTTCAACGAACGTGGCAGAGAGATACTGGCACGGGCTAAGGATTCAACAAAAATACCGTTTGCTTCGTCTATTGCCAAGCTCTCGCAGCTGGGCAGCAGAGCCGAGCGTTTCGCAGAGCTTGAGATAAGAGCGTCGGATATATACGGTCTTGCACTTGAGACCGTTACATCTGCACAGAAAGATTACAGAGCCAAAATAATGATAGATATGGAGTAGAACGGATGAAAAGCGATCTTTTATACAAAACGGCTTGTGCAGCCTTTTCAATGCTTGTGCTGACCTCGTGCGGCACAAGAGTCAGACTTGTTGAGAATGACAGTTCGATAAGCTATTCATACTCAAAAATAAAGGAAATGTCGGGGAATAAGATCGCAAAAGAGCTGTCGGACGACGTGTTTGAACTTGATATAAGCATCAAGGAGGGAGAATCCTTCCCCAACAGGTATATTATCGAGGGATTCAATACAGTTATGCAGAGACCTGAGCTGCCTACGGGCTTATACTATGCGTGAAGCATACATAGGCGACCCAAAGGCGGAGGAGGGCTTCGGCTGCAGCGCCCCCGTGATCGTGCAGACTGCTGACGATTACTTTGAGTCGATACAGTCACCGTGCTATGCAGTTGACCTTACAGGGATATCCCTGAATGAAGTGCTCTATCAGGTCGCACAGGGCAGACCTGTTATCGTATGGAGTACCATCGACCTGATACAAACACCTGCAAATTACGTATGGACGACATATGACGGCGAGGAAATGTGGTTCAACGATTTCCAGCACTGCGTGGTGGTATACGGATACGATACAGAACAGAATACTGTCTGCGTGGCTGATCCGCTTTCGGGAAATATCAACTGTGATATGCAGAGGTTCACGGAGGTGTATGACCTCATGGGCAAGCAGGCAGTGCTGATATGCGGCGATTCGCAGACAAAGGGAAAGTTCGTTCCCCGTGAGGACAAGCCGCAGTCTCCCGTGCTGAGCCGCAACAAAGCAGAGCGTCAGGCAGCGGTTGAACAGTAAATAAACGCGGAAGGACAGAAATGATTTGATAAAAGGCGTGATTTTTGATCTTGACGGAACGCTGCTCGACTCCATGACAGTATGGAGCAGCATCGACCGCGAATTTCTCATGGAAAACGGTATAAGCGACCCGCCTCCCGAAGTCTCGGACGTTGTGAAGAAGATGACCGTTGACGAGTCGTCGCAGTATTTCATCGACCGCTTCGGGCTGAGCTGCACCAAGGAATACGTCATCTGGCGCATAGAGGACATGGTGAGGCAGCGCTATGAGGAGCAGATACCGATGAAGCCTCACGCCGTTGAAGTTCTGGACTTCCTTGACAAAAGCGGTATCCCTTACGGTATCGCTACCGCAACATACAAAGGACTTGCGGAAGCTGCACTGAAGCGCTGCGGAGTATATGACAGGTTCAGGTTCCTGCTCACGGACGTTGAGTACCCGAGCGGCAAGAACTTCCCCGATATCTTTGTAGGCGGAGCAGAGCGGCTCGGCTTGCTTCCTGCGGAAACTCTTGTTATAGAAGACTCGCTGCACTGCATAGAAACGGCAAGGTCGGCAGGCTTTCCCGTGTGCGGAGTGTACGATCCCGTTGCCGAGGCAGACAGCGGACGCATAAAGGAGCTTTCCGACTTTTACGTGAGATCACTTGATGAAATAATAAATATATTCAGGGCGAACTGAGTTCGCCCGTACTGTTTTCAAAAGGAGCAAACAGATGAAAAAAGTAATGGTGGGCATGAGCGGAGGAGTTGACAGCTCTGTTGCGGCAATGCTGCTTCGTGATGAAGGATACGAGGTAATGGGCGTAACTTTGAAGCTTTTCTCGGACGAAGATATATCGGAAGCCAAAAAGGAGGGCAAGACCTGCTGTGCGCTATCCGATGTTGAGGACGCAAGGAGCGTGGCGTACCGTCTGGGATTTGAGCACCTTGTGTTCAATTTCAAGGATAATTTCCGCGAGCACGTTATGCAGGATTTTGCGGACAGCTACCTCTGCGGACGTACTCCGAATCCATGTATCGAGTGCAACCGCCATGTCAAATTCGATAAGATGCTCCGCAGAGCGCTGGAACTGGGGTACGACTACATCGCAACAGGACACTATGCAGTGAACGAGTACGACGAGGAGCGCGGACGCTATCTGCTGAAACGTCCTAAGGATCGCAGCAAAGACCAGACCTATGTGCTGTATGCTCTTACTCAGGAGCAGCTCTCACATACGCTGTTTCCTCTTGGCGGTTTTGAAAAGACACAGGTGCGTGAGCTTGCAGAATCGGCAGGACTTGTGAACTCCAACAAGCCTGACAGTCAGGACATTTGCTTTGTGCCCGACGGTGACTATGCAGCGTTTATCCGCAGATTTACGGGCTGCGATACGCCCTGCGGCAGCTTTGTAGACATGGACGGA
>CACZEJ010000186.1:4317-7807 GCA_902780115.1 Ruminococcus flavefaciens
TGGTGAACACAAAGGCATCATAAACTACACCATCGGTCAGCGCAAGAGACTTGGAATAGCTCTCGGACACCCTGCATATGTTGTAAAGAAGGACATCGAAGCAAATACGGTCACGCTGGGTCTTGAGTCCGACCTTTACACAAAGAGCCTTATTGCCGATGACTTCAATCTTATCTCCGTTGAGAAGCTTGATGTGCCCATGCGTGTTACCGCTAAAACACGCTACAGCCAGAAGGAGCAGCCTGCGGTAGTTTCATATATCGGAAACGGCGAGTACAAAGTTGAGTTCGACGAGCCTCAGCGAGCTGTCACGAGCGGTCAGGCGGTAGTCCTGTATGACGGCGATATCGTCGTCGGCGGAGGTACCATAAAATGACGAAAACGGCACTTCTTGTTATAGATGCGCAGGAGCTCATAACCAACGATAAGCTTTATGCCTTTGACAGATTTACGGAAAACGTCCGCATTCTCATAGCTGAAGTCCGAAAAAAAGGTGTTGAGGTCATATATGTCCGTCACGACGACGGCGAGGGAGCTCCTCTCCACAAGGGAAATGCGGGCTTTGACGTCTACAGCGATTTCGCTCCCGAAGCAGGTGAGCGCATATTCGATAAGTATGTGAACAGCCCTTTTCGTGACAGCGGATTGCTCGAATATCTGCAGAAAAAGGGCGTGAAAAGGCTCATAGTTACGGGCTTGCAGACGGATTACTGTATAGATGCCACAGTGAAGTGCGGCTTTGAGCATGGCTTCGAGATGATAGTTCCCGAATACTGCAGCTCCACCTTTGACAATGAGTTTATGACGGCTGAGCAGACCTACCGCTACTACAACGAGTTCATGTGGAAAAACAGGTATGCAAAGTGCGTAAAAATGGCAGAAGCCTTTGATATGATACATGATCACCAAGATAAACCGAAATTTAGTTGTGTTAGCGAAAATCATATCAGAAGAGCTGCACAAGAAGATATTTCGAGAATTGCGGAGATACTTGTGTTTGCAAAACGAATGAAGTATCGTTCAATATTTAATGACGACGCATATTCATTCGGAGAATTGCAGGTGCTTCCTGTTGCAAAAAACTACATTGAAAACGGCTTTCTTAACAATATGTTCCTGTATGATGACGGGATAATAAAAGGGCTTATCCGTATAGAGAAAGAAGAGATCCTTGAATTATATGTGGATCATTTCTTTCAGGGACAGGGAGTAGGCTCGGAATTGATAGAATATGCCAAAGAAAACTATTCAGTCAATCATCTCTGGACGATTGAAAAGAACATTGATGCTGTCCGCTTCTATGAAGCGCATGGTTTTCATCTTACAGAAACAAGAAAATTTGAAGAAGGAACTACTGAATACCTTGTAATGATGAAAAGATAAAAAGGAAAAATATGGAATACAAATACGAAAAACTGCGGACTTCTCACAGTACCGCGCAAAGGACAAAGCCTGCGACCTGGGCACGGGCTGCGGTATAATACCGCTTATCATGCAGAAGAAAATGCCGCCGCAGATAACCTATGCAGTGGATATTCAGGAGGGAGCTGTCGAGCAGCTCCGCCTCGGACTTGAAAAGAGCGAGACTTCGGGGATAGTTCCCATATGTGCAGACCTGAAAGAGCTGTGGGAGGGCGCTCCGCTGGGACAGCTCGACCTTGTTACCTGCAATCCGCCCTACAAGGTGAACAATGCGGGCTTCCAGAGCGTTATCACAGCCCAGAAAATAGCCCGTCACGAGATACTCTGCACTATTGACGACGTGTGCGCGGCAGCTCAGAAGCTGCTCAAATTCGGCGGCAGACTTTGTGTCTGCAACCGTCCCGAAAGGCTCAGCGACGTGATATTTGCCAAATGCTGAGGAAGCTCCGTGGCTTTTCCTCATTGAGGGCAAAAAGGGCTCGAAACCCTTCATGAAAGTCGAGCCGCAGCTCTATATACGCAGCGAAAACGGCTTCACTGAGGAACTGCAAAAGATATACGACACAGGAAAGGAGCAGGCATGAGCGGAACATTTTTTGTTATCGGAACTCCCATAGGTAATCTTGATGATATAACCATAAGGCAGCTTGACACATTGAGAGCGGTTGATTTTATATGTGCCGAAGATACGAGAGTAACGCTGAAACTCCTTAACCGCTTTGAGATAAAAAAGCAGCTCATCAGCTTCCACGAGCACAGCTCCAAGGCTGATGCACAGCGTATAATAGACAGACTTCTTGCAGGGGAGAGCTGCGGCATAGTTACGGACGCAGGTATGCCGTGTATATCCGACCCGGGAGAAGTCCTTGTTAAAATGTGCGCCGAGAGCGGCATCGACATAAAGGTAGTTCCGGGACCCAGCGCGGTGGTTTCGGCAGTGGCAGTGTCGGGACTGAGTACACGGCGTTTCACATTTGAGGGATTTCTTCCCGTGCCTAAAAAGGAACGTGCTGAACGCCTTGAAAAGCTCCGCGGTGAAACGGCTGTAATGGTATTTTACGAAGCTCCCCATAAACTGAAGACCACCCTCGCCGACCTTTCGGAGTTCTTCAGCGGCGACAGAAGGATATCACTCTGCCGCGAGCTTACGAAGATTCACGAGGAAGTCCTCAGGCTCACCCTTGCCGAAGCTGTGGAGTATTACAGTGTTAACGAGCCCAAGGGAGAGTTCGTGCTCGTGCTTGAAGGCGCTCAGGAGAGTGCAGAGGGCGAGCTCACTATAGAAGAGGCTATGGCGCAGGTAAGGAAGCTTATCGACATGGGCGAAAAGCCTACAGAAGCCTGCAAAGCTGTTGCGAAAGAAACTGGATTCCGTAAGAGCGAGCTTTATGCGCAGCTCACATAAGAAAGAAAAAAATAAGGAATACGAGGATATTACGCAGGTTTGCTGTGAATTTGCAGCTTTAACCTGATAGCACAGAAAAGTGATAGGAATGTGAAAATTGGATACAGACACTTGAAATTGTTATGATTTTGTGATATAATTATTAGCGTTATTATTACTGTTACTGATTTTTTGATGTAACCGTGTTCAAAAACGCGCCATATCTATACAATTTTTAAATTATTCTGCCGCAAACTCCCCCCACTGCGGCGAAAGAAGGTACTGTATGATTTGCGATTTGCACTGTCACACCACGCTTTCAGATGGTTCGCTTGGCATAGAAGATGTAATTGCTCAGGCGAAACGTATGAATATTGACTGGCTGTCCATAACCGACCACGATACGATGGCATCTTTTTCAAGAGCCGATGTATTGGGCGAACGTGCAGGAGTAAAGATACTCCACGGCGTTGAGCTGTCGGCATGGGACAAGGAAAGAAACAGCAAGGTACACATTCTGTGCTATGCTCCGTCAAAGCCTAACAGACTTGAAGGTCTGTGCATGAAATCCTGTGAGATAAGAAAGGAATGCTCAAAGGAAATGATCGAAAAGGTCATGGAGAAATTCCCGATAACACAGGAGAGCATTCTCAAGCGCACTACTGCATCAAAGAGCATCTTCAA
>CACZEJ010000187.1 GCA_902780115.1 Ruminococcus flavefaciens
GGTATCAGGACTATAAAAGAGGAGCTTCAGGACCTCGCCTTCCATTACCTCGATCCCTACGCTTATCCCGAAATAGAAAATATCCTCGAAAACAAAAAAGAGGAGCGCGAGGCTTTCATCGAGATCATCAAGAGCCGCATCGCTCAGCGTTTCAAGTCCGAGGAATTCACTCAGCCGCCGCAGATAGACGGCAGAGTAAAGAGCATATACAGCATTTACCGTAAAATTTTCATAAATCACAAGAATATCGACGAGATATACGACAAATACGCTGTTCGTATAATCGTTACCACTATCGCGGAGTGCTACAATGTGCTCGGACTTATCCACGATATGTTCAAGCCCCTGCCAAACCGCTTCAAGGATTATATCTCCACACCTAAGAACAATATGTATCAGTCGCTGCATACAACTGTTCTCGGCAAGGAGGGGATCCCCTTTGAAGTTCAGATACGTACATGGGATATGCACGAGACTGCCGAATACGGTATCGCTGCACACTGGAAATACAAAGAAGGCATTCAGGGCAAGGACAAAATGGAACAGCGTCTTGCATGGGTGCGTCAGGTCATCGAGGCGCAGCAGACCTCAGACGACGTTGAGGAGATCGTCCGCATCATCAAGACAGACCTTGATCCCGAAGATATCGTCGTTATGACACCTAAGGGTATGTCTGTAAGTCTCCCTGTAAATTCCACAGTTATCGACTTCGCTTACCGTATCCATACCGAAATAGGTCACAAGACCACAGGTGCTAAGGTAGACGGAAGGATAGTCCCTCTCGATTATAAGCTCCAGACAGGACAGATATGTGAGATAATCACCAGCAAAGACCCCGAAAAGGGTCCTAACCGTGCATGGCTCAATATCGTACAGACCAACGAAGCTCGTTCAAAGATTCGCTCATGGTTCAAGAAAGAACGCCGCGATGAGAATATCCTCGAAGGCAAATCCCAGCTCGACCGTGAATTCAAGCGCCACAGGATCAACCTTAAAGAGGAACAGTATACCGAATTTCTCCAGGACGACTTCAAACGTCACAACTGCGAGACTCTCGATGATTTCTATGCTTCTATCGGCTACGGCGGTATCCTGCTCTCAAAAATAATCCCGCGACTTAAAGATAAGTACGAAAAGCTGTACCAGAAGGAAGCAGATTCGGCAGCTGTTCCCCTCATCAAGCCAAAGCCGAACGGCAGAAGCAGCATTATCCTCGACCAGATAGATGATATGCTCATAAAGTTCGCACAGTGCTGCAACCCGCTTCCCGGTGATGATATCATCGGCTTTATCACACGCGGATACGGCGTTTCGGTACACACAACGAGCTGCACCAACTACAAAGCCGCTCTTGCAAGAAATAACCACGAGGAGCTCGAACGCTGGGTGGATATACAGTGGACAGACAACAGCGATACTCAGCTCCAGACAAGCTTCGAGGTCACTGCTACAGACCGTGTGGGACTTGTTTACGATATTTCCGCTGTTCTTCTCGAAGCCCGTGTGCCTATCGTACATTCAGCTTCAAGAGTACTGAAAAACGGCAATGCGCTGTTTGAAGGCACTATCGTTATTTCCAGCACCGAACAGCTCAAGAACCTGTTTGAAAAGCTAAGAAAGATCAAAGGCGTTATCTCTGTTGAGAGAGCCGCCATTTAAGGAGTTATACACATGAAGATACATCATTTACAGCTCGGGCCTCTCCGCGCAAACTGCTATATCATCGAAACTGCTCCCGGACGCTGCATAGCAGTAGATATAGGCGGAGACAGCCGCCTTTTCCTTGAATTCCTGAAAATGAAAAAGCTGCGCCTTTCAAAAATTCTCCTCACCCACGGTCATTTCGACCATATGGGCGGTGTGGAAGCCGTGCGAAAGGCTACAGGCGCAGAGGTGTATATCCATGAGTTAGATGCGCATATGCTCGGCAGCGCCTCAGCTTCACTGGCTGCGGACATGGCTTTCATGACATTTGACCCTGTTACCGACTGGACAAGTGTCTGCGGCGACTGCTTCATAAACGACGGCGACTATACATTCAAGGTGCTGCACACTCCGGGGCACTCACGGGGAAGCGTATGCTATATTTGTGAGGACGTTATCTTCTCGGGAGATACCCTTTTCTGCTGCTCTGTCGGCAGAACCGATTTCCCCGACAGCAGCTCCTCAGATATGACGTACTCACTGAATATACTGGCAAACCTCGTTGGGGACTATAAAGTCTACCCCGGACATAACGAAAGTACGACCCTCGATTATGAGCGCAGCTCCAACCCATACTTGAAACAATTCAGAGGTACAAATGACGAGCGATAATTATAAAATGCCGATCATTCTGGGAAGAAATTTCAGGCGACGAATATGTCATCGCAGAAGTTGACGGGAACAAGCTTAAAGCAGAAGTAAGGCTGAAAGGCGCAGATGCTGTTATACGCGAGATCACTGTCGATGATGATAAGGACAAAGAGCACGAGCTTTGCAGGCTCATATACCATATTCTTTCCGAAAAGACAGGAATTACGCCGCCTTGGGGGCTTATGACAGGCATCAGACCCGTAAAAAAGGTCGTAGAGCTCATTCGCAGTAATGTCCCCAAAGCCGATATATTCAGCCGCCTTTCCGAGAAATACGAGATATCGCCAAAAAAGCTCCGGCTCGCATACGACACCGCTGTGAACCAGCTCCCCATACTCGACAGGATAGACAGTTCGGCTGTCAGCCTTTATGTCTCTATCCCCTTCTGCCCTACAAGATGCAGCTACTGCTCATTCGTGTCCCATTCAATGGACTCCGCTATGAAGCTCATGCCCGAGTATATAGACGCACTCTGCCGCGAACTGGAAATAGTCGGCAGGATAGTCAGGGAGACCGACACAAAAATTGATACTATCTATTTCGGCGGCGGTACTCCCACATCTGTGTCCGCACAGGAGCTTCGCACCATAATGGAGGCAGTCGAAAAGAACTTCGACCTTGCAAAGGTGCGTGAGTACAGCGTTGAGGCAGGCCGTCCCGATACTGTCACGCGCGAAAAGCTGCTGGCGCTCAAGCGTCACGCCGTCACCCGCATCTCGATCAACCCCCAGACTTTCAGCGACTCTGTTCTGGATGCGATCGGCAGACCGGACATTGGCGTCACCTACACAGGCTACAGAAACTTTGATGATATGATCACCGCGATCAACGCCG
>CACZEJ010000188.1 GCA_902780115.1 Ruminococcus flavefaciens
AACAGATAGATCTGCCTGGGGTTCTCGTAAGAGGAGATCCTGATCTGCTCGAGCACGACCCCCAGTATCTCATCCGAAAACGGGTTAAAGAAATAAATACGATCCTCATCCCGAACCTGATACCTCCGGGCGTCCGCGCACACGATGCGGATGCCCTTTTTGTACTCTTCCGGGAGCCGCGAGCGCTCCAGATTGCTCTCTGCCATGGCACACAGGGAAGGATCAAATTCGACCCCCGTCGCGCGGCAGCCGGTCTGCGAGACCATGAAGAACAGAGAGCGGCCAAGTCCGCAGCCATAGTCCAGAAAATGGCTGCTGGAAGTGATATAACCGCTCTTTACAAGTTTCTCCAATATGCAGTAATCCGTGGGTTCGTAGGGATTGCAGGCCTCTTCGAAGAATCGGTCAATATGTTCTGCCGTCTCGATGCCGAGTTTCTTCTCCCACCACTGTTCTGTCTTTTGACTCATTGTGACCTCAACCTGAGCGGTCAGCTGATGCAGGATCTGCGAAAGATGACCGAAAGATACCAACGAAGCTCTGATTACCGTGACTCCACGCTAAACAGTATATCAACAGTATAGCATTCCCGCTGAAAAGACAAAGCCAAAATACAGCCGTAGAGAATTCATGCTATAATAGACGAAATGACCCCCTCAGAAAGGAGACTAATAATGAAGAACAGAATATTCGCACTTTTGATCTGCATGGCAGTACTCGTTTCCGCCATAGGATGCGGCGGATCTCAGAAATCAGATGACAGCGCGTCAAAGGCAGAGGCAGTGGCCGAAGAAGCAGTTGTCGAAGAGGCACCGGAATCTCCGGCCGAAGAAGCAGTTCCCGAAGAGAAGCAAGAGCAGAAGACAAGGAATATAACGGGTATCATCATAACCGTTATTACCGCAGCTGCGCTCATATTTGTTATCTACGTCATGATATGCTCGTCAGGCGGCAAGGCAGTCAATGTCTTCGGCAAGAGCATACTTAGAGTCGTTACGGGAAGTATGGAGCCGTCGCTTCAGGTAGGGGATTATATCGTCATCGAAAAGACAAGCGCAGACGCTCTCAGGGAAGGTGACATCATTTCGTTCTACTCTGAGCAGAGCGATATAAACGGAATGCTTGTAACACACAGAATAGTCGGCATAAACGACGACGGAAGCTTTGTCACAAGGGGAGATGCGAATCCCGTTTCTGACAGCGTAACCGTTCGCAGTGAAAAGATCGTCGGCAGGTATACCCATAAGTCAAGGTTTTTCATATGGGTCAATTCCTTCGTGGATCTGAAAAAACTGATAATACTTGCTGTGGTGATAGCAATGACGTTCATATCATTGTATGAGGTAAAAACTGTGCTCAGGATAAGCCGCAAGGTCATTGAGGAGCGCAGGCAGGAGGCTGAGGAAAAGCACAACGAGGCTATGCGTCAGGCTATAGAGAAGGAGAAGCTTCGACTTGAAGCCGAGGGATATGATCCCGAAAAAGAGGTGAACATGAGTGAATCAAGAGAAACTGATGAAAAGGAAAATGATTAGAGCTATCATACTCTGTTTGCTTACAATGGTCGCACTTGCAGTGTTCATTGCACTTTATATCGACGAGACAAGGCGTGTCCAGGAGACATACCGCCGTCAGTATATGACAGACCTCAGCCACGTCATAGAGGATATCGACTCGTACAAGAATGGGAAAGGCGATCACAGCCTGAGGTATATGCGCATAGTCAACAATATGGGCAGCGCCAATTCGTTTGCATTCCTGATAGAAAGTCTTGACGATGAAAAAAAGAAGACTATCAACGAAGTAAATGCCTGTGTAATGAAGTATCCCGAACAGATGAAGGATAAACTCGATGAGCTGAGAACGGCTCTGAGCGATATCAGTGAAGGGCTGGATAAGGGCTATACCGAAGCAGCGGATATGGTGAGCTCAGTTGACAAAATGGGCAAATAATGCGGAGGAGGATTGCATCATGAGCGAAAAAAGCCGTCTTAAAAAAGAGATAAAGCTCTGCATGAGCACGATCAAGGAGATCGAGAGAAAGCGCTCACGTTCACAGTCGGCACTTGTACAGGCGATATTGCTTCAGGAACAGCCTGATGAGACCGACGTTGAGTGGTTCAATAAATATACAGGAGAGATAACAGCCTGCCGCAATCACATGATAGAGCTGCAAAAGAAGCTGAATTCCCTTAAATAGCAAAAGGAACGGACACCATAAAGGTGTCCGTTCCAGCTTGTCGAAAAAGTTGATTTCAACTAATAACGGGATTCCAAAGGGACTGTGTTCCTTTGGCAGAGTCCAGAGGCAGCGCCTTTGGTAGGGTGT
>CACZEJ010000189.1 GCA_902780115.1 Ruminococcus flavefaciens
TCAACGTCAAATCCAGCCTCTGCGATATCAAGAGCTGTCTGGATACCTGCGATACCGCCGCCTATAACGAGAGCTCTCTTTGCTACGGGGCTTTCGCCTGCGGTCAGAGGAGCATTCAGATGCACCTTAGCTACAGCAGCTTTACCGAGGATTATAGCCTTTTCTGTGGCTGTAGCGATATCCTTGTGTATCCATGAGCACTGCTCACGTATATTAGCTATCTCAACGAGATACGGGTTAAGACCTGCGGAAGCAGCAGCCTTTCTGAAAGTATTCTCGTGCATTCTCGGAGAGCATGAACAAACTACAACTCCTGTGAGGTTATGCTCCTTGATAGCGTTCTTAACAAGATTCTGTCCCGATTCGGAACACATATACTGGTAATCCTGGGAGATAACGACTCCGGGCTCGTGTCCGAGAGCTTCTGCAACTGTCTTTACATCAACTGTTGCGGCAATATTGGTACCGCAATGACAGACAAATACGCCTATTCTCTGCATAGTCCTATCTCCTCCTTACTTTATGTATTTTCTGAATGCTGTAACGATAGCCTGCTGTGGCAGGTCTTCATCGAGCATTTCAGGTATCTGATTCGGGTTCATGTGATTATTTCCCTGCTGACGTACAGCAGCAAGACGTACTGCCTCAACTACCTTTGCAGGTTCAACGTTACGCGGGCATCTGTCAACACAGGCAAAGCAGGTAAGACACTTGTAAATCGACTTGGAATTCATAAGTGTTTCGATATCGCCGCGCTCGACCATGTAGACAAACTGATGCGGGTGGTACTCCATCTCGTCATATGAAGGACAAGTTCCCGAGCATTTGCCGCAGCGCATACATTTAAGGACATTCACACCGCTTGAACGCAGCACTTGTTCCTGAAGGTTCTTATTCATTGTTAGCCTCCTTTAGTCCGAGAGCCTGCGCCAGAATTTCTGTAAAGTAGTATACAGGAAGATCTGAGCCTGAATTCTTTTTGAGGTTATAAAGACACAGAGGACAAGCAGTGATTATCATATCAGCTCCCTGATCTTCTGCGGACTTCATAACAGCTCCGCTTCTTTTTGCTGCCTGAGCCTTGTCTTCGAGAGTTATATAGCCGCCGCAGCACTCGTTTCTCTGAGCATAAATAACAGGTGTACCGCCTATAGCTTTGATAAAATCCTCCATAATAGTCGGATTTTCGGGATCGTCCATAGCAAGAGCCTTTGAAGGACGGAGCAGCAGACAGCCGTAATAAGCAGCGATCTTCTTGCCTGTAAACGGATTTACGACCTTTTGTGCAAGGTTATCAAAGCCGACTACATCACGAAGCATCTCAAGATAGTGATAAACGGTTGTCTCGCCGTTATACGGTTCGTCGAGTTTAAGGTAGTTATTCACCTTTGCTGCCATTTCCTCGCTGTTGGCAATATCATAATTTGTCTGTTTTATGACATTGTGGCAGGCAGAACAGACAGTTATGAGCGGTCTGTTCAGGATTTTTGCGGAATTAAGCGTTCTTACCGCAGAAAGCTTAGTAGCTATCTCATCCTTGGCTGTAGTATAAGCTCCGCCGCAGCACTGCCAGTCAGCAGGCTCTTCAAGAGCGATACCGAGAGCTTCGGCGGAGGATCTTGCGTATGTATCAAGATCCTTAGCCTTTGTTCTCAGCGTACAGCCGGGGTAATATGTATAAGTTTCCATATGTACGCTTCCTTTCGTAAAAGATCAGACCATTTCCTCTGGGTGGAATACCTCATCGAACTTCTCGGCAGTAAGGAAACCGAGTTCAACGCAGGCTTCTTTAAGGGAAATATTATCCTTGAAAGCTTTTTTAGCTGTCTTTGCGGCATTTTCATAGCCGATGTATGGGTTGAGAGCTGTTACAAGCATAAGAGAATTATGGAGATTATGGTGCATCTTGTCCTTCTTAGCCTTGATGCCGACAGCACAGTTCTTGTTGAATGAGATTATGGATTCAGCAAGAAGTCTTGCGGACTGAAGGAAATTGTAAGCACATACGGGCATGAACACATTGAGTTCAAAGTTGCCCTGTGATGCAGCCATACCAACAGCAACATCGTTGCCCATTACCTGAACAGCGACCATAGTTACCTGCTCGCACTGAGTAGGATTTACCTTGCCAGGCATGATAGAAGAACCCGGTTCGTTCTCGGGGATAAGGATCTCTCCAAGACCGTCACGAGGACCTGATGCGAGCCATCTTACGTCATTTGCGATCTTCATCATATCCGCAGCAAGAGCCTTGAGAGCGCCGTGTGCGAAAACGATCTCGTCCTTTGATGTAAGAGAGTGGAATTTAT
>CACZEJ010000190.1 GCA_902780115.1 Ruminococcus flavefaciens
ACATCGCTCAGGCGGCTTTTCATCAGTACCACGTCCGCTGCATCAATAGCCACATCAGTGCCGGCTCCGATAGCAATGCCTATATCGGCAGCCGTCAGTGCAGGAGCATCGTTTATGCCGTCGCCGACCATAATTACCTTGCCTTTTTTTCTTAGCCTGCGTATAACGTTTTCCTTTCCGTCGGGAAGAACTCCTGCAATTACTTCGTCCACGCCTGCCTGTTTGCCCACAGCATTGGCAGTTCTCTTGTTATCCCCCGTGAGCATTACAACGTGTATGCCCATATTTTGCAGTTCGCGCACCGCCTTGGGACTATCCTCCTTTATAACGTCTGCAACAGCGATCATTCCGACAAATCTGCCGTTTTTGGCAAAGAACAGCGGTGTTTTTCCTTCCTCGGAAAGTCTTTCGGCGATCTCAAGCTCTTCGCTGCCGATATCAGCCTTTGAAGATATGAAGCTCATATTTCCGCCAGCCAGTTCATCGTTACCAATATTTCCGATAAGACCATTGCCTGCGATAGCCCTGAAGCCTGTAACTTCCTCGGATACAATGCCTTTTTCGCTCCCGTAAGCGATAACTGCCTTCGCCAGAGGGTGCTCGCTTTTCATTTCAAGGGAATATGCAAGTCCGAGGAGCTCGTTTTCATTTGATGAAGATGAGGGAATGATATCAGTTACCTCGGGAGCTCCGCTTGTAATGGTTCCCGTCTTGTCAAGAGCTACTATCTGAGCTTTTCCCGTTTCTTCAAGGGAAACAGCTGTCTTGAAAAGCAAGCCGTTTTTCGCACCGACTCCGCTTCCCACCATAATTGCCACAGGAGTAGCAAGTCCCAGAGCGCAGGGACAGCTTATTACAAGCACTGATATTGCTCTTGCTATCGAAAAGCCTGCCGACTTTCCGAGCATTAACCATACTATAAAGGTTATCATAGCGATACCGATGACCACAGGTACAAAGAATCCCGACACCTTATCAGCTACCTTTGCAATAGGAGCTTTTGTAGCAGCCGCATCACCGACCATTTTTATTATCTGCGAAAGTGCAGTATCCTCGCCTACCCTTGCAGCTTCGCAGCGAAGATATCCCGACTGATTTATAGTTGCAGCCGATACCGTATCACCCACGGACTTGTCTGCGGGGATGCTTTCACCTGTCAGAGCCGCTTCATTGACTGCGCTCTCGCCTTCGATGACAATGCCGTCAACAGGAATATTTTCACCGGGTCTCACTGCAAAAATATCGCCCTTCTTCACCTGCTCGACAGGCACCTCGACCTCTGCGCCGTCACGTATAAGCACAGCTGTTTTGGGCGCGAGCTTCATAAGACTTTTCAGAGCATCTGTAGTCTTTCCCTTTGAACGTGCCTCAAGCATCTTTCCAACTGTAATGAGAGTGAGTATCATCGCCGCAGACTCGAAATACAGATCATGCATACATCTCATAACAGTATCTGTATCTCCTGTCCGCTGAGCTTCGGTCATTATAAAGAGCGTCGCTGTACTGTATACAAAAGATGCTCCCGAACCAAGAGCAACAAGGGTGTCCATATTGGGCGAACGGTGTATTACGCCTTTGAAGCCGTTTATGAAGAATTTCTGGTTTATGACCATAACAACAGCTGCCAGCAGCATTTCCACAATAGCTGTTATAACATGGTTCCGTTCCATGATCGGCGGAAGCGGAAGTCCCAGCATACCGTGTCCCATGGAGATATACATCAAAACGATCAGGAATCCCAGCGATGCAAGAAGTCTGCGCTTCATAGCAGGTGTTTCCGTATCTTTAAGCTCGTCCGTGCCAGATTCCGCAGCTTTGCCTGCCACCTTTGCGGAAGCCCCGTATCCTGCGTTCCTTACAGCCGCTATAATATCACTTTCAGAAGCTGTACCCTCAACTCCCATTGAATTTGTCAGCAGATTTACAGAGCATGATGTCACCCCGTTTACAGATGAAACTGCCTTTTCAACACGGGCGCTGCAAGCTGCACAGCTCATTCCCGTAACGTTATATTGCTTCATCACGCACCTCCGATTATGATCTTATTTTTATTATATCAAAATCTCTGACAACTGTCAAGTTTGATTTAACCGCAGTTAACAAAAAAGCGGACATATGTCCGCTCCAGCTTATCGAAAAAGTCGATTTCAACTAATAACGGGATTCCAAAGGGACTGTGTTCGTTTGGCAGAGTCCAGAGGCAGCGCCTTTGGTAGGGTGTGGGGCAAAGCCCCACAAATAGCCTCAAAGCGCCTCGCAAAGGGTGAATTAAAAAACAGTCC
>CACZEJ010000191.1 GCA_902780115.1 Ruminococcus flavefaciens
CCGGGAAAGCGGCATTCGTCATCGATCGTTCGAACCTACCCGACATCATCAACGCGGAAACTGTCTCAAATGCCGCAGGCATCGCAGGCAGAGACTACCTGTACGATATGCTCGACGCTGTTTCGGACTCCGATACCCCAAAGGCTCTGGCGATAACCGCTTCCCTTTACGATATGTCAAAGGATCTGTCAAGGCTCTGTGAGGAGCTCATAACCCAGCTCCGCAATATCATGCTCATAAAGGCTTCTCCCGATACCGCCGAGAGCCTTATAGTATGTATGCCCGATGAGCTGGAAAGGCTTAAAGCTATCGCCGAAAAAAGCGATCTTTCCACTGTTATGGACAGATTATCAGCTTTGCAGGAGTGCCGCGAGCGTATGCAGAGAGCTATGAACAAGCGCGTCGAATTCGAGATGTCGCTCATAAAGCTCTGCGGAAATATCAGGAATACAACTGAAAGTATTGACAATTCTGAAATTTATGATAAAATAAAACAGTTGGAGAACAAGATCAACTCAGCTCCGAGAGCTGTTCCGACAGCAGGACAGGCTCCTGCCGAACCCGAAGTACTCGAAGCAAGCGCCGCTCCTGCGGACGAGAAGATCGTTCCTTCCATAGATATCAAAAAGCTGAAGCCCGAGGATATCGTTCCCTGCGACCGCTGGGAGGACGTTCTCGAGGAGTTCAGGAAGATCAATCCTGCCGTTGCGGGAAGTCTCGACGGCTCTTTCGCAGGCACAGCAGGCAATTATATCTTCATTACCGCTCAGAACCGCTTCTTCATGGAGCTGTTCAAGGTCAAGGAAAACGCCAACTCACTGGGTATGGCTATTGCCAATGTGCTCGGTCAGCGATTCATAATCAAGGCAAGATGCTCAACTACTGTCACCGAGCAGAAGAATCTCGCCGAGAACCTCATAAAAAAGGCTATGGAAAGCCAGATAGAAACTGCCGTGGATAAGCAGTGACTTTGTAGGGGACGCCGCCATCGGCGTTCCGCGTAATCAAGTTCAAAAGCAATTAACTTTGCTTGATATAAAAATTAAGAAATCATATTTTCAAAGGAGAATTTTAAAATGAAAGCAAGAATACCAAAGAACGTAAACGGCGGCGGCGCTCAGAACATGAACCAGATGATAAAGCAGGCTCAGAAAATGCAGGATCAGATCACTGAGCTCCAGGAAGATATCGAAGCAAGAGAGTTCTCCGCTACAGCAGGCGGCGGAGCTGTTGAAGTTACTATAACAGGCAAGAAGACTATCAAGTCCCTTACTCTCAAGCCTGAGGTCGTTGACCCCGAGGATATTGATATGCTCCAGGATCTCATCATCAGCGCTGTAAACGAAGCTATCAACAATGTTGAGACTACAACAGAAGCTGAAATGAGCAAGATCACAGGCGGCGTTTCTCTCCCCGGTCTTTTCTGATAGATAATGGCTGACCATAACGCGCTCCCACTGGTAATACTGGCGGAGAAGTTCGCTTCGCTCCCGGGTATCGGCATGAAATCGGCTCAGCGTCTTGCTTACCATGTCATGTCTATGGATACGGAGGCTGTTGAGGACTTCGCAAAAGCGCTCATCGACGCAAAGAAAAACGTTCACTGCTGCAAGTGCTGCCAGAACCTCACGGAAAGGGATATCTGCCCTATCTGCGACGACCCCGAGCGCGACAAGAGCGTCATCTGCGTTGTCGAGAACCCCAAGGACGTTACAGCCTTTGAACGCACCAGAGAGTACGGCGGCGTTTACCATGTGCTTCACGGTCTGCTCTCACCTATGGACGGCATTACTCCCGATAAGCTCCGCGTCAAGGAGCTGCTTGCGAGAATTGCCGAGGGCGGTGTTCAGGAGGTCATAATGGCTACCAATCCCACTGTCGAGGGCGACGCTACTGCTATGTATATCGCAGGTCTGCTCAAACCCATGGGCATAAAGGTAACTCGTCTTGCATTCGGTCTGCCTGTAGGCGGAATCCTCGAATACGCCGACGAAGTAACGCTGTTCAAGGCGCTTGAAAACAGAAATGATATGTAAAAAACGGGCACTATGCCCGTTTTTTTGGCAGCGTCGAGCTGAGGCAGCTCGACCGCAGCCACGTTGACGCTTGTTCCACGCGATCACTCTGTACAAGATCGCTAATCGTACTCGCTTACGGCACTATTTTTAGCCATTAGCCTTTAGGGGAGCCCGCCCTCGGGCTCCCGTCCAAATAATTACGTTGCCACACGG
>CACZEJ010000192.1 GCA_902780115.1 Ruminococcus flavefaciens
GCTGCTTCTTCCTCCTTCTGCTGAGTAAGACCGCAGAAATCCTCATAGTCAAAATCTTCTATCTCGGTAATGGTATGATTTTTTCCGCATATAGGGCAGCTGTCATTTTTATGTATTTTCAGTTCACGCCATTTGAGGTTCCATGCATCGAAAGTGACAACTCTGCCTATGAGATTCTTGCCGCCGCCAACGATGAGCTTTATTACCTCATTAGCCTGCAAAGTGCCGATAACGCCTGGAAGAACGCCGACAACTCCGCCCATTGCACACGATGGAACAAGTCCTGCCGGGGGGGGTGCAGGGTACATACATCTGTAGCACGGACCCTCCTTTGCATAGTAGACGGACACCTGTCCTTCAAACTGGTACATTGCGCCGAAAACATCGGGCTTTCCCAGAAGTACGCAGGTATCGTTAACAAGATAGCGTGTCGGATAATTGTCCGAAGCATCAGCAACAACGTCGTATTCGGATATGATGCTCTCAGCATTTTCAGCTGTAAGGCGCATATTATATGTCTCAACTTTTACAAGCGGATTGATCTGGCGAATACTGTCCTTAGCGGAAGCGACCTTTGGTCTGCCGATATCTCTTGTGCCGTGCATTACCTGACGCTGGAGATTTGACTCCTCCACCTCGTCGTTGTCAATAATACCGATAGTTCCAACGCCTGCCGCTGCAAGGTACTGAGCGAGAGGAGTTCCGAGACCGCCTGCACCTACGATAAGGACCTTTGCAGCTTTAAGTCTTTTCTGACCTTTTACACCGATCTCCTGCAAAAGGAGGTGGCGGCTGTAGCGGTTTATCTCATCGTTTGTGAGCTTTTCTCCCTTTCTGTCGCCGAGAACGCTCTCAACGCCCGAACCTCCTGCAATAGCGGGGATAAGTATCACCTCGTCGCCGTCCTTGACCTCTGTGTCGAAGTCATTGAGGTCGCGGATATTTTCGTCATTTACAAATACATTTATAAATGCTCTGAGCTGACCATCTTCGTCATAAAGTGCCTTTTTGGTTTCGGGATATTCTTCTGAGAGGAGAGTAAGTATCTCGCCCACTGTTTTTCCTTCGAGTTCTATTTCAGATCTGTGCTCGGTAAAGAGCCTCAGAGTTGTTGGTATAACTACTGTAACTGCCATTTGTTACCCTCCGTTGATCTTTTTATCAGATATATATCATATGATTCCTATTTATTTACTATGGTTTTTATGTACAACATCAATGTATGTATTATAGCATAATCTGACAAAGAAATCAATAGCTGGGGCTGACAAATAACTTAGTATCAGTTATAGTTGTTTTCTATAACCGAGGTGCTTCCGAGTTCAGATGATGTAGAACCAGCTGTCATCGTCCACGATTTCGACCCTTTCAACAGGCTTGGAAGCGTTATAATTGTATCTCAGTTCCTGATTTTTAACGCTTACCTTTGCACCGTCGGGGATAGAATGTGTGATGAACGCATTACCGCCGATAACGACGTTCTTTCCTATGACAGTATCTCCGCCGAGTATAGAAGCTCCTGAATAAATAGTAACATTGTCCTCAATAGTCGGGTGACGCTTTTTACTTTTCAGAGCCTGTCCGCCTCTTGTGGACAGAGCGCCGAGGGTCACGCCCTGATATATTTTCACGTTATCGCCTATAACCGTAGTTTCACCTATAACTATACCTGTTCCGTGATCTATGAAAAAGTATTTTCCTATGGTAGCACCAGGGTGTATATCCACACCTGTCTCACTGTGAGCATATTCCGTCATCATACGCGGTATTACGGGTACTCCGAGGGTAAACAGCTCATGCGCTATCCTGTTTATGAGTATCGCAAAAAGACCAGGATATGAATAGATTATCTCGTCCTTGCTGTATGCAGCGGGATCTCCGTCGAAAGCCGCCTGAACATCTGTCTCGATGTATTCTCTGATCTTGCGGAGTCTTCTTACAAATTCGAGACTTATACTCTCAGCTTTTTCAGTTATGCCGTCATCATTTTTAATATCGCCGCCGAGAACGATCGTTATCTGTTTGGTCAGCTTGAAAATAACGTCCTCGATAAGCATTGATAGGTTGTTTCTGAGGGTATATACCTTTATAGAGCCATTTCTGAAGTAGCCGGGAAAAATCACTTTTCTAAGGCTTGAAAGAATGTCAATTATCACCTCTTTGTCGGGGTGATTGAATATTCTAACCTTATCTAT
>CACZEJ010000193.1 GCA_902780115.1 Ruminococcus flavefaciens
TTGTATGATGTGGATTCGATACCGAATGTCAGGAATTTTCTTGCCGACTGACCGTTAGAGCCTTTCATCAGCTTGTCGGTCAGCATTTCGCTGTACTCCTTGCGGAGCGTATTGAAATCATCTTCCTGTTCAGGTATCTGCACCGTTTTTACGAGCTTTTCCTTTGACCTGTTCTGATTTTCAAAGGTAAGCTGGAATTTAATCGTGTTGTCAAAGAGATTGATAACATCGCAATACTTTGAAAAGATATTGTTTTGCTCCTCAAACTCCGAAATGGAGTAGTTGGCATCGAAAAACTGCACCGTCAGGGAAAAGAAGTTCTCGCTGACCTGACACACGCCGTCCTTATACATACACAGGAACGGAATCGTGTTCTGCACAGTCGATTTACCGCCGTTTGCACTCCTGATCTCCGCCATTCTTGCGGATAGTATCTTTTTCTCCTCTTTTGATAACTGAGAGGCAGGCTTGCCCATGATAACCTTTGCTTTGCTGCGGTTATCACTTCTTTTGGCATTTCTCTTTCTAATGCCCATTGTGACCTCCGTTTATATTCCAAAGCGGAGACACCGAAAGTTATACTATTATATATAGAGAGCCGTATCAGCCTTTTCTTTCGGCATCTCTCAGCTTCTTCTTGATTCTGTTGTATTCGATGTGCCGTTCAATGCACCTGAATACATTGGTTGTTTGGTAATATCGCTTTCTCGGTCGGGTGAAATATTCACGCATGAACTTCACCTGTTTCTCCAAGAACACGCCGTTTTTCTTGTAAATGCCACAGAGTATCGCAGGTGCGGCGACCGCGGCGACCGCACCCATAGCGAAGATCGCTCCCGACATTCCGATAGACGCTCGTGTGAGAAAATACACAGGCGCACCAAGAACAAGACCGATACCGAAGCATATTACCTGTCTCTTTGTGAATCCCATGATGAACTTTTCCTTGATGTCGTTCAAATCTTTTGGGATCGGTACATAATGTGCCAAATAATAACCTCCGATCTTGTTCTCAGTGAGCGTTGAACACTGATTTGCTGATAGCTCCTGTGCGGAGAATCGTGAAGATAAGTGCTGCGGTATAGCCGAGAAGCAGTCCCATTTGCAGGATCACGCCGTCTGTACTTGCGTTCAGAGCGACAATAGCATTGCTGAAAAGCGTCTTGAAAATACCGAGTGCCACTACGATAAAGAACCCCTGGAAAGAAAGAGCGAGAAGCTGTTTGATCCAGTTCTTACCGATAGAAGCCCATTCACCGCTGTCCATCATGGTCGCCATAGGAATCGGTGCAATGCTGAGATACATAAACACCTCGATGATACGGCTTGCAAGTGTGATAACGATAGCAACTATCAGTATCAGCACCCCAAGATGAACGATCAGGGAAATAAACCACACCGTCATCAGCTCACCCAAGCTCAGACCGCTGAGAGCCGACGGATTGATCGAGAGCGTGGAAGATAGATAATCTCCGGTCCCGAATAGTGTGGCAAGTCCGTTGGAGCATACCGTTGTGCCAAACGAGAATAGTGCCGAAGCGATGTAATAGGTGTTGGCGACCAAAATTACACCGCAAAGTGCTTTTATGATCCATTTTATAAAAATAGAATCATCAAAGTCCTTGAAGTTATTTCCTCGCAGTACCATCTGTATCAGTTCGTTCAACAGGATAACTGTCAGAATGAAACCGCCGATAGGCACTACGACATTGTTGCAAAGCGTTTCGATCGTTGTCCAGATCGTAGTTCCGCCAGTACCTCCGCCAGTGAACTGTGACGGGTGCTGAGTTACGAAGTCATTGACAAGTCCACCGCTGCCGCCTGTTCCCGTTGTTTGCGAGAAAGTGTCGGTCAGGAGGTCGGAAATGCCGTCAAACTGAGACTGGATGCCGTCCTTAAATAAGTCCTTACACCAATCTTCCAGTGCATCGATCGCATCGCTGATAATTCCCATTATTCATCACCTCCAATCGTGGGAGTGACTAAAGGTCTGTCATATTTGACAAGCTGCCGTAATTCAAGTTTTGTGGGGAGGAGATCACGGCAGAAATAAGCAGAGCCGAAGTGATTGCCCTTAGTGTAACATTCCATGTTCTGCCGTGTATGATAGTCCACACGCCCGTCAAAGGAGAGCATCTGGATTTCGTTGTTGAAAATCTTATATCTCGCCTTGCCTTGAATACTGTTCACGGGCAGGAGCAGAGCGAAGGGCTTTTGGAAAGAAAATGCTCGTTTCAGTACATCATTCTTTTTGCTGAATGGGGGATTGGACACAAGAATGTCCCAATGTTCGGGTTCATACCTGAAAAAGTCCTGTCCCTCCTTTAAGCTGCTTCGCTCCACTTCATAGCCTTTCTCCGAAAGAAACTGATAGAAAGCGCTCCATTCCTCATCGAACGGACACCATATCTTCTTGTCTTTCGGAAGAAACTCCAGTAACGGTTCTACCGCATAAAATGGTGTGTAGACCTCATCTCCTGCACTTGTTCGGTTAGCTGTCAGATAACCGATGTTTATTCCCATTCTGTCTTATCGCTCATACCCACCACAGCCCACCGCCGAGCGACCTTTCATAATTCTATTGGAACGGCATTATTTATATAGCGTTCAGCCGAGGTTTACGCTTGTCTCCGTTCTGAATTTTCGGTATTCAGATTACACCGCACCGGTCATCATACCCTCAAGAACAGGTACGAGAATGATAGCGAGGAGGATCAGACCAAGACCAGCCATAAGCTGCTTCATGCCCTGAGACTTCGCTCATTACCGTAACCTTCGAGGAGGTTTACGACACCCCAAAGCGAAACACCGCCGCCGATAAGGCAGATAACGCTCTTGAGTACGGTGCAGGCAGTAGTGATGAAGGACGAGGTATCGACCTCGCCGGTGCCTGCTGCGAATGCCTGAGTAGTACAGGTCATAGCCATAACGCCTGCAACGGTTGCAAACATGGTTGCCTTCTTTGCACCACGGGTGAGCTTAGAGAGCCACTTGTGCTTAGGTGCAGAGGTAGTGGTTGCTGTCTCCATAGCGGTAGCATCGACCGCAGAAATATTCAGTTCGTTCATAGGTAAAAAGTCTCCCTCAAAATAAAAAAAGTAGTGTCCGCAGCTTCAACCGTTTCTCTTTTATTCGGTTTCTTCACTGTCCGAGTTAAAATCCGACATATATCTCTTTTTCGTCGGTTTCCTCAGAATTTGGAGTATCAGCGGTTTCTGTTTCTGTTGCTGATACTGTTGTAACTTCCTGTCCGGCGGCCGTCATATCAACACCATACCCCGTGAACTTCTCCTGTCGAGACAGTCTCAAACGCATCGCCTTTTGGTCACTCACATATTTTTCGATGTTGAACCCCATCTCAGGATTATCGTCCAAGAGCATTGGATATTGCTTATGACGGGTAATGTCAAACTTGTCCGAGAAGAACGGACGCACTCCTCGCACTTGTAAGATACATTTACCGCCGTCCATGACCGCCAGTTCGTCCTGACTTTTCAGCTCTTTGCCGAGCTTCTGATAGTTCATACCGTAGCTTTCCGATTGTCCACGATTGGTGGAGGTATTGAAACTGTCGATCGTTTCTTTACCCAAGCTCTCTGAGATCTCTTTCAGCGTGGACTTCTCCTTACCGCCCAAAAACAGCATCGTATCACAGTTGCCCTCAATCGTATCTGCATTATCTTTATATATAGCCTTTAGCTGGCTCTTAGCTTGCAAGATGATACTTGCCGATATTTCACGGCTTCGGATAGTCGCAATGAGCTTCTCAAACTGCGGTATTTCGCCAATATTGGCGAACTCGTCTAACAAACAGCGTCTGTATCGGAGATGATTATGAAAAGCGCACTCAACTCATCACCGAGCTTGTCAAGGTGCAGCTCATCGTAGGAGGTGATCTCCAAGACCTCATCTATTGCAAAAGGCGCGAGTCGTGTCGAACAGCTAATAAGAATAGACTTAGCCGTTTTTCCGGCAGCGAGCTTATACGCCTTGAATTGTTTGAGTGCAAATGCACCCAAGCGCCGTTGTTCGGCATCGGGTTTTGTTTCAAAGATGTCACCGTAATCAGCCATGACTTCGGGATCTTCGTGCTTTGTGCCGTTCAGCCAGCACTCCACGATCTCAAACTCAATGTCTATCGCATTCTTGAATTCCTCATCGTCCTCACGGCATTCCGAAGCGTTTATCATGTCGATCAGCGTTTCAAAGTTCCATTGATCTTCGGGGTACATAGCGAAAATAAGTGCAATATACGCAGTATAGAGCAGTTTCTCCGCTTTCACCCAAAAGTCATCGCCGGACGGCTGCTGAGAGGAAGAAGTATTCTTGATAAGGACTTCCACGAATTTGAGAATATCCTTCTCACGGTTTTTCTTTGAAATGTAAGCAAACGGATTGTAGTGCATACTTTTCGCAAAGTCGATCGTGTTGAACACCTTGATCTTGTAAGGCTCATAGACAGGGATATATCTGCCTTTTTTGTCT
>CACZEJ010000194.1 GCA_902780115.1 Ruminococcus flavefaciens
TTCTACAGCGGCGGCAAGTACGCTTTCGCTGCACTTCTCCCCGACAAGGAGACTTCCGTCGATACATATATCGAAAACCTTACCCCTGACAAGCTGACGGCTATCCTTAACAGCTATAAGCACAGCAAGGTCATGGCAAAAGCAAAGCTGCCAAAATTCAAATACGATTACGATAACGAGCTGAGCGATGAACTGATCGCTATGGGTATGCCTACAGCATTTACCAGCGGAGCTGACTTCACAAATATGTCTGCTGTCGCTGATAAACACCCCCTCTCTATAGGCAGAGTTATCCATAAGACATTCATCGACCTTGACGAAAACGGCACAAAAGCTGCGGCTGCAACGCTGGTAGCTATGAAGGAGAACGGCATTCCTTTCTACGAGGACGTTAAGGAAGTTGTATTTGACAGACCTTTCGTATACTGTATCTTTGATACGGAAACTTCCCTCCCAGTATTTATCGGAGCACTCAATTCACTCGAATAATTCCTTTGCTTAAGGTTAATTTAAGCATAATATGATATAAATTAACAATGTATGCCGCATCTGCACATTAGCGGCAAGAAACAAACCTATTCCGCATGAACTTATCATTCATTTCTATAAAGTTCATGTAAGGGGGACACTCAGGGGGAGCTTTTTACATAAAAGTTCCCCGATTTTTTTGCTCAGAAAAGACAAAAATCACCATTTTTTGCGGTTATATAACAAAAACGGAAAGATTTCTCCGCGTCTGTTGCTATTTTTTAAATTATATGTTATAATATAATGCGTAAGACTGCGGAGGAGGGTATTTCATGTCATTTGATATAAACGAACAATATGATAAGATATACCGCTACTGCTTCCTGAAAGTGCGGCATAAGGAAACTGCCGAGGACATCACGCAGGAAACTTTTCTCCGTTACCTCGAACACCCCGACTACAAAAGCGTGGATAAAACATTGCAGCTGCTGTACACCATTGCAGGAAATCTCTGTAAAGATGAGTTCAGAAAGAAAAAAGCCTCTGAATTGTCTGATACAGACCCTTCCGATGATGATATTGAGGACAGCGTTCTGTCAGGCTTCGACCTGAAACAGGCTCTCAACAAGCTCTCGGAAAGCGACAAGGAAATAATCCTGCTTAGGTATGTAAATGAAGTTCCTGTAAATGTTATCGCAAAGATGCAGAATATCTCAAGGTTTGCACTTAACCGAAGGATAAACCGTATCCTCACCTCGCTGCATGAGTATATGGGAAAGGAGGAGCTTACATGACAGATAAAGAGAAACAAGCGCTCAGGGAAGCCTTCGGCATACCTGAACCTGACAGAAAAAAAGAATTTACGGAACAATTCAGGCAGCGCATCAATGAGAAACCTAAAAAACGTATCGCACCAGTCATCATGCGTATAGCTGCTACTGCCGCTATGCTGCTGATAGTCGTTGGAGTCTGCGCAAATATGCCTGTTTCTCCGAAGGATATCAACGATAACAACAATAATTTGATCGAAACTACTTCAGTCGGTACATCTGATATCAGTAATACAGATGGAAACACAACAAGCACTTCAGCTGCTTCGGACAGCATCGTCAGCAGAACGACTGCTTCTACGGGTACTGCCGCTGCCACTGTCACGGCAGGAACAGCTTCCTCTCCTCAGCAGGGAGGCGGCCATACAGCAACCACCAAAGCTGCCGTATCGGGACACAGGACCACCGTTACTACAGCTGCTCCCAAAAACGACAAACCGTCCTCAAGGACTTCACATACTGTCTCAAAGACAAATACTACAGCCCGCAATACCACAACTACGGCAAGAAGGTCTTCTACATCTGCCAAGAAAACTTCGACTACCACGCGAAGGATCACCACAGCTGCTGCATCGACCTTCACCATGACCACTGCTCCCGCAAACATTACCAAGCCCGCTGTCTCAACTACTGCCCCTGCACCTATCGCCGACGGACACGACATGACTGTCGAGCCCGAGATCACCTATAGTATCCGCGGACGTGTGGTAAATGCGGATAATTTCAAAGAAAATACTGACTCTCCTATCGACTCAAATGATAAAGGACAAGATAATTCACCTGTGGGAAATACTCTGCCTTTTGAACAAAAAATACAGGAGA
>CACZEJ010000195.1 GCA_902780115.1 Ruminococcus flavefaciens
CCGTTATGCTGCCGCATCTTTGAACCGCAGGAATCACAGTAAAGGAAACCTGAAAGCGGAGCAGTAACACCCTTATGGTCACGCTTGCCCTGGCTCACCGATCTGTCGATCTCACGGCACTTATCCCACAGCTCCTGCGTGATGATAGGTTCGTGGTTGTTTTCGACCACTGCCCAATCCTCCGGGCGTTTCTGAATTGTCTTGTGGTTCTTGTAGCTCACAGAGGTGGTACGCAGTTGAGCGAGCTTGCCGAGATAGATCGGATTTTTCAGAATACGCTGAACATTGATGTTGCCCCACAGGTGCGAGGTGTTATGGGGATTCGGCTTGCCAAGTCTCTGATACTGATAATCAGACGGCGTGAGGATATGCTCTGCATTGAGAATATCGGCTATTCTTTTCGGGTTGAAGCCCTTTGCCCTCATCTCAAAGATACGGCGGACAATAGCGGCGGCATACGGATCAATGATCGGAGTATTAAAACCGTCATCGCTCTTGAAATAGCCGTATGCACAGTAGGTGCATTTATACTTGCCCGACCTTGCGTTGCTCTCAAACACGGCACGGAGCTTCTTTGAAGTGTTGGCAGCGTACCACTCGTTAAAAACATTCATGATCGGGAGCATATCCATTGAAGCACTGTCGCTGTTAAGCGTATCAATGTTGTCGGTCAGTGCAATGAAACGGATATTATACATCGGGAACAGGTAATCTACATACTGTCCGACCTGGATATAGTTTCTTCCGAAACGGCTCATATCCTTGCAGATGATAAGATTTATCCTGCCTGCCTTTGCATCATCGAGCATTCTCTGGACCCCCGGACGGTCAAAAGACACGCCCGAAATTCCGTCATCGACATACTCGTCATAGATAGACCAGCCCTGTTCGTTCACATAGTTTGTGAGGACTCGTCTCTGGTTTTCGATTGAAAGGGATTCTCCCTGTCGCTCATCGTCCTTAGACAAGCGGAGGTAGATACCCACCTTGTAATTATCCTGCTTTGGTAACATAAACACTCCTTTCCTCCAAAGCAGCTTTTATCGGTAATACTCCCATTATAGCGCGCACTACCAACAAAAGCAATAGTTTTCTGGAATTTTCAGACACTTTCACAGCTTCGGATAGGTTTGTTCAGTACCTCGTTAAGCGCTCTGTCGAACGCAAGTCTGTAAAGCTCGTCATCGAGGTCTTTGTCACCGATGAAATGGCTTACCACGATCATCTTCTGTCCGCAGACAGTATATTCATTCCTGAATCCGTGAAGTCCACCTTTATTATCGGGCAACAAAAAAGAGAACAATTCTTGCAGCTAAAAAGGCTGCATAAATGTTCTCCAGCGGTCAGATATTCAGTTTTAATCCTGTACAGGGCGCAGAAATCTCAGCCCTCGACAGGGCTGTTTCAAAAAATGGATTACGCTGAGACTAAGTGCCAGCTATTGCGTTCAAAACATCAAGAAAGTTGTGTCTCCACGCATTGCTTCGTCCAAGTGACATGATGACTCGTCCGGCGTGTTTTGTCAAATGACCAGCTATTCGTATGAGGTTATGCTGAACAATCAGCGTTACTGCGTGGCGATGACCGGAGATCATGAAACGGTCTGCGAAGGGGATAGAGAAAAAGTGAAGAAATATCCTCTCGCCGCATATTATACTCTGCTGCTCGAATCCGTCGGTTTTACATACATCGGGGAACATATATTGGACAATAGCGGTAGAAGAAGGAGAACATATATCAAAGAGACTCCTCACTATCCGTTCACGGTCCTGCCGAACCAGTCTTGCGACCATATCCTTATATTCAAAAAGCAGGAGAAGAATTTGGAACCATTGCCCTGCCCCTGCTGCGGCAGCATGAATGTCAAGCCTTACGGGTACACAAGAAGGGGCTTGAAAAAATGGATGTGCGACGATTCCGAATGCCTCGGCAGAAGTGAAAGCGGTTTGGGAAGGGTCTATACCGAACGCAGCATTCTGCTTAACGATACAAGGAGCGACGAGAACATCATACCTCTTGATATGCTCCGAAAGTGGCGCGGAAATATAGTGAAAGCCGAGAAGACTGTCAAGGACGGGAACATT
>CACZEJ010000196.1 GCA_902780115.1 Ruminococcus flavefaciens
GGGCTTTGCCCCACACCCTACCAAAGGCGCTGCCTCTGGACTCTGCCAAAGGAACACAGTCCCTTTGGAATCCCGTTATTAGTTGAAATCAACTTTTTCTCATTCCTTATACATCAGCGCTACTGCATGGGCTGACATTCCAAGTTTTTCGCCTGTGAAACCCAGATGCTCCTCTGTAGTTGCCTTTACACTTATCTGCGACACATCGCAGCCGCATACCCTTGCGATATTCTCGCGCATGGTCATGATATGCGGAGCAAGCTTAGGTGCCTGAGCGATAACAGTTGCGTCGATATTGCCTATATTCCAGCCCTCAGCTCTTATTCTGCGGCATACCTCAGCCATGAGCTCCATACTGTCTGCTCCCTTGAATCTGTCGTCATTGTCGGGGAAAAGATGTCCTATATCCCCCATTGCCAGTGCGCCCAGCATTGCGTCCATTATTGCATGGACGAGCACGTCTGCGTCCGAGTGTCCGAGAAGTCCTGTAACATGAGGTATCTCCACACCGCCAAGTATGAGCTTCCTGCCCTCGACCAGTTTATGTACGTCGTAACCGTGACCTATTCTGAACATTGTTTTTCTCCTTTCATACGCTTATTTTGCTGTCGTCCGGACCGCAGCTGCATTTTCACTTTCGTCACCTGACTTGCTGAAAAGCATCTTCAGCACAACGGGTGTAACTATGCTTGATACGATAATAAGTAGTATTACTGCCGTGAAATACGATGAATCAATAATACCAAGTCCCAGACCTTTATTGGTGATAATAAGAGCGACCTCTCCTCTTGTCATCATTCCTGCGCCTATTTTCAGGCAGTCTCCCCAGCTGTACTTAAAACACTTCGAGACAAGTCCGCAGCCTATCACCTTGCTGAGCATTGCTACCAGCACAAATCCTATCGAGAAGATTATCATACTCGAATCAACGCCGCTGAAATCAGTTTTCAGACCGATACCCACGAAGAATACAGGCGCAAAGAACATATAACCGTTGATGCTTACCCTGCGGTCGATGTACTCCGCATCACGGACGTTGCAGAGGATTATTCCCGCTATATACGCACCTGTGATATCAGCGATCCCGAAATACTTCTCCGCAATATAAGCCATTGCAAAACAAAGCGAAATAGCTATGATCGGGATTCGTCTTGTATGAGTATACTTTTCATCGTACAGCTTGAAAAGCTTGTATATAACGAAACCTATCACCAGCGAAAGCACAAGGAACAGGAATATCTTGCCTGTAACAAGAAGCGTATTGTTCTTCGGGTCTTTGAAGCCGAGAACAAACGTGAGTACAATAATGCCGATAACATCGTCGATTATTGCTGCACTGAGTATGGTCTGTCCAACGCTGCTTTTAAGCTTGCCCATTTCCTTGAGCACCTCTACCGTGATACCGACAGATGTCGCGGTCATTATACAGCCTATGAATACTGCCTTGAAAAATTCGTCCGAACCGAATTCGGCAAATCCGTAAATGCACATATACAGCAGACTTCCGCCCAAAAGCGGGACAAATACTCCCACACAGGCTATCATACAAGCCGCAAATCCAGATTTTTTCAGCTCCTGAAGATTTGTCTCAAGTCCTGCCGAGAACATGATGAGTACAACGCCTATCTCAGCCATCTGACTGATAAAGTCAGTAGGCTTGACAAATCCCAGCAGACACGGTCCGATGATAAGTCCTGCGATTATCTCTCCTACGACCATCGGCGCTTTTATCCTTCTTGCAAGAAGCCCCGCCCCCTTGGCACATATGAAGATGATCGCAAGATCCTTCAGAATATTGTAGGTTTCCATTCAATTCATATCCTTTCGTAAATAAAGGGAGCTAAATGCTCCCTGTCCTCTTATTCATTATACTATGGGATTTGTCAGTTGTCAACTTTTTTATAAAAGAATATGCAGCTGATGCAATGCATTTTTCTAAAAAAATGCTCAGTCTGTCAATAAACCCCAATTTCATTAGGGAACGCCTTCTCTTGCAAGGCGTTCCCTCTTAAAAAACAGTCCACCGGACTGTTTTTTAATTCAC
>CACZEJ010000197.1 GCA_902780115.1 Ruminococcus flavefaciens
AAGACCATGATGATCAAAGAGACTTTGGGTCTGACATCATTTATCCTGTCGTCTGAGATCGCTAATCAGCAGAATATCAAGAAGATGAAGCTTATGAGCTCTACTGATCTACTGACAGGTGTGTATAACCGCAAGGGCTTCAACAGAAAGGCGGACGCTATCTTCAAAATGGCTAAGGACGAGCAGAAAATGCTGTTTTTACTTATCGCCGATCTGGATCACCTGAAAATGATAAACGACAATTTCGGGCATATCGAAGGCGATAATGCCATAACTATTGCCGCCAATGCGCTGAATGCCTGCTGTGACACCAATGAGATATGCGCACGTATCGGCGGAGATGAGTACGCTGTGGTAGGCTGCGGATACTATACCGATGCCAAAGCAAGAGAGAAGCTAAACTATATACGCGGATATTTTGAAAGATATAACAGTTCCTCCCGAAAGGATTACAAAGTCGAGCTCAGTCTCGGATACAGCTGCAGTGTCCCCGATGCGGATTCACAGCTGGAAAAATACATTGAAATAGCAGACGAGAAGATGTATGAGGACAAGGTACGGCGCAAAAAGCAGAGAGTTGACTGATACCCCTTGTATATGCTGCCTTTCGGCATTTCGTCATGGCTTGAAACGATCATATCATTTGTTTTTCTTTTAATTTCACTATTCACTTTAAAATGCTTGACGGCTATTGACAAAAAACACGAAATATGCTAAAATATATTGAATTGCAAAAGAAACTTCGGTTTCAGAGCAAGACTATTGACCACTCCGCTTCGGGAGTTGAGGCCATACGGACAGCCGGGTCAAATGCCGACCGCCGATCATTCGGCTGGCAACTTCTGTTGCCTTATTGATTCGACTGAGCGTCGATAAAGTTTTTATAAGTTCTCATCAGCTTGTGAAAGGTCAATAAGAGTAGTAAAAGGTAGTACTTGCTTGTATAGACTCTGAAACCATATATGAAGTTTCTGCGTACCGCGATGGATATTTCATGCACACAATGGCTGATAAGGTCTTTTGTGTGCATTTTTTGTTTAAAGGTGTGTTGTTATGGAAAATAAACTGAAACTTTACGGTTTTAACAACCTTACAAAGTCTTTGAGTTTTAATATTTATGATGTATGCTATGCGAAGACAGCACGTTCACAGCAGGAGTATATCGCCTATGTAGACGAGCAGTACAATTCCGAGCGTATAACCGATATTATGACTCATGTCACTGAGATGATAGGAGCGCAGGTGCTCAGCGTTTCACGCCAGGACTACGATCCTCAGGGAGCGTCGGCGACCTTCCTTATCGCGGACGATACCATGATACCTGTGGGAGGAAATGAGACAGTTGCTCACCTGGATAAGAGCCACGTTACTGTGCATACCTACCCCGAGTTCCACCCCGATACGAGCATAGCAACGTTCCGCGTGGACATAGATGTAGCCACCTGCGGCAAGATAACACCGCTTACGGCTCTTGATTATCTCATCGGCAGCTTCGACTCCGATATAATCACCATGGACTACAGAGTCCGCGGCTTTACCCGCAACCTCAGCGGAGAGAAGCTGTTCATAGATCACGATATAACTTCCATACAGAATTATATCGACGCAGCTGTGCTTGACAAGTACGATGCGGTGGATATAAACGTCTATCAGGCGAATATCTTCCACACAAAAATGCTTATCAAGGAGCTCGACCTGCAAAATTACCTTTTCAATACCGATGTCAATGAACTGCCGCCAAGGCGCAGACTTGAGATAACCAATGCGCTTCAGCGGGAAATGATAGAAATTTTCAGTGGAAGGAACGTGTTCGGAAATGGCTGAACTTTCCCAGACAAATGCGCCGATATACGAAGCGCTGAGAAGATTTCGCCGTATGAGAGTCGTGCCCTTCGATGTCCCTGGCTGCATGAACGTTGATGTAAACTCCATGAAGCCTCTGGACAACCTCTGTCACCCCGTGTCGGTCATCAAGGACGCTGAGGAGCTTGCAGCCGAAGCATTCGGAGCAGCCAGCGCCTTCTTTATGGTGGGCGGTACGACTTCTGCGGTACAGAGCATGATAATGTACGCCTGTAAGGAGGGCGATAAGATAATCATGCCGCGAAATGTCCACAGAAGCGCCATAAATGCGCTTATCCTTACGGGAGCTGTTCCCGTGTACGTCAATCCCGATGTGAACCATAAATTGGGCATAGCACTGGGAATGTCGGTGGCTCAGGTGGAGCAGGCGATACTTGACAATCCCGATGCCAAGGCAATAATGGTGAATAATCCCACATATTACGGTATATGCTCCGACCTGAAGAAGATAACGGAGATCGCCCATGCCCACGGAATGCTCGTGCTTGTGGACGAGGCTCACGGAACACATTTCTACTTCGGCGAGAACTTTCCCATAACGGCAATGGCTGCGGGAGCTGATATAGCTTCGGTAAGTATGCATAAATCGGGCGGAAGTCTTACCCAGAGCTCTTTCCTGCTCATGGGGAAGGCTATAAACTCTGACTATATGCGGCAGGTCATAAACCTCACCCAGACCACGAGCGCATCGTATCTGCTGCTTTCCAGCCTTGATATTTCCAGAAAGAGACTGGCTCTCGGCGGACGCGAGATATTCGCACAGACCGTGGAAATGGCAGAATATGCACGCTCCG
>CACZEJ010000198.1 GCA_902780115.1 Ruminococcus flavefaciens
ATGCGCAGTATGACTACTATGGAGATAGTCAAGGACATGGGCATAGGTATCAATCTTGGAAACACCATGGAGGCTTGCGGAGACTGGATAGCCGACGTGGATAGGCAGTGGGGCGACGGAATCCTTACTGTTGAGGAGTATGAGACTGCGTGGGGAAGTCCCGTTATCACAAAGGCTATGATTCAGGGCATGGCTGATGAGGGTTTCGGAGTTGTCCGCGTACCTGTTGCATGGTCAAATCTCATGGGAGATAATTACAAGATAAATGCTGATCTTGATGCTCGTGTACACGAGATAGTTGACTGGGTGATCGACGCGAATATGTATTGTATCATCAATATCCACTGGGATAACGGCTGGGTAAATACTTTCCCTGATAATAAAGATGAGTGCATGAAGCGCTATACGGTCATGTGGGAGCAGATATCGGACAGCTTCAAAGATTACGGCGACCGCCTTATGTTTGAGTCCCAGAATGAGGAGCTTGGCTGGGAGAGCGTATGGAACCCGTGGGGAAGCACTGACGGTAAGGCAGAGTCCTATGCTCTGGTGAACGAGATAAACCAGAAATTCGTGGATACTGTCCGCAGCTCAGGCGGTAATAATCCCGAGCGCCACCTGCTTATATCAGGCTATAATACAGGATTTGACCGAACCTGTGATCCGCTCTTCAAAATGCCGAATGATCCTGCCGGACGCATGGCAGTTTCGGTACACTATTATACTCCGGCGGGATTTGCTATCCTTGAGGACGAAGACGCAGACTGGGCAAAGGCTCGCGCTACATGGGGAACTGATGAGGATATCAGGGAGCTCAATGCGAATATGGACATGATGAAGCAGGGATATATCGACAAGGGCATACCTGTTATTGTTGGTGAGTACGGCTGTCCTACGAAGGGCAAAGAGCCTGAGTCTGTAAGGCGCTTTCTTAGTACAGTATGTAAGGCTGCATATGACCGCGGATTATGTCCTGTGCTCTGGTCAACTCCCGGCGGACACTACAACCGTGAGACCTGCAAGCTTGAAGATCAGGAGCTGAAAAAGCTCTTCAATGAGATAACGGGATTTGAGCCAAAGGTGACAACGACTACCACTACTACTACCACCACAACAATGACTACAACAACTGCTACGACAACGACCGTAACGACTACTGCTGTAACTACTACATCAACAATAAGCAATACAACTGATAAAGTTATCGTTTACGGCGATGCAAATTGCGACGGCGGAGTCGATATGTCCGACGTAGTGCTCATTATGCAGTCGCTTGCCAATCCTGACAAGTACGGTATAAACGGAACTGAAAAGACCCATATAACCGTACAGGGACAGGAGTATCTGCTCCACAAGATCGAAACACTTGAAATAGCATGACAAAAAGCCCGAAAGCAGTATCTACAGCTGCTTTCGGGCGATATTTTTGTGTTATATGCTTGCTTTTTCAATCTCTACTGTTTTTCTGTGCCAGTCATTTGTAGCCATATGGTATGCTTCATCAAAAAGCTGATCGGCTTGCTTTTTTTCTCCCATTTTCCGCAGACAGCGGGCTTTGTCGAAAGTGATGCCGAACTTCATCTGCTCATCGTTTTCGTATTTTTCGAGAAGCTTCAGGGCATTGGCATACTGACCGTGTATCATCAGCGATTCAAAATACGCTGTGTCTACGAGAAATTCTGACATCTCGTTTATATCACGGTAGCTGGAGAAGTAAGTCTCGCCCTTTTTTATCCACTGTTCGGTCATTTTAACGCTGCCGCAGGCGGAATAGAGCTGCACCCACAATACATGGAGCATGACTATATTATGCTTGGCAGCAGTATTATTCGGGTCGCGGGCTTGGAGCTTCATTGCCTCGTAATCTGCAAGACCGAGTTTTTCGGCGGCTTTATCGTACTGATGCAGAGAGAGGTAAGCCTCGCCGAGAAACATGGCATACTGATTTATGTAGGTGGTATTTTTAGGCTTATCGTTCAGGCACAGCCTTAGCTGTTCTTCCATATTTGCGATAATTTTTTCGGAGTACCCGTCCTCGGCGATATTAATGATTATCTTACGGAATGTACCGTATTGACGGTTAAGCCGCGGAGCAAGCACCATATGTCCGAAAAGATTTACGATAACGGAAGAAAGCGCGGCAAAAAATATTCGGAACGAGACTGTACCGCCTATTTTCTGCCCTGTAATTAATGGATAGGTCAGGTCGATAAGGGTTATGATAAAGAAAATTATCATGAACACGAATGCCCACCACATGAATACCGAAAGAAAAGCAAGGATAAGAGCCCGCTTTTTTGCTGAAAGATTTTTCATAATATCATCTGCTTCTGTATGAAGCCCTTTCTGAAAAATGTGTTTTTACAGCAAAGCTGCAAGGGAAAAAGACGTATAACTGCAAAGGCTCCGATGTTTTCGGAGCCCTGTGCAGTCTGAAAGGAAATAAGAAAGTGTATTACTTAGTTAAAAGCAATTTCCTCATGAACACGAGGTCGAAAACGTCAGCAACGCCGTCACCGTTGCAGTCACAGGAGTATTCAGGTTTTATCTTTCCGAGGAGTGAAGCCTGACAGTATACGAGGTCTGCAACATTAACTTGTTCGTCGTGATTGAGGTCTCCCACAAGAACAACAGGCGGAAGAGCAGTGACAGAAGTAACAGTTGATGAAGTTACGTATGTAGTGGTGGTGCTCGTGATCGGAGCAGTAGTGTTGGTTCGTGAGGTCGTTGTGGAAGTGGTCGTAGATGTTGAGGTAGTAGTTGTTTTGCTTGTGGTTGTAGTCGTAGTCGTTGTCGTCGTAGTAGTGGCAGAAGTAGACGTGGTTATCTGCGCAGGAGTATAAACATAATTTTTTGCAGATAATTCGGGATATACAAATTGAGTTATTTTATAATCAGTCTCGGGCGTGTGATTTTTGTTGAAGCTTGCAGAGCCCTTGAGGAAGTAATCGTATTTAACTTCTCTGCCGTTCTTCCCGTCGGTATC
>CACZEJ010000199.1 GCA_902780115.1 Ruminococcus flavefaciens
AGGCTTCTTCTTCACAGCAGGCTGCACTATCAAGTATGAGAACAAGGTTCAGACAGCTACTCTCGGCACACCTCAGGGTCTTTCAGCTGCCAAGGCTATGGCTCACATCTGTGAGAGCCAGGACAACGGTTTCCTCGGCTCACCCGGAATGATCGGTGACAACGCTTTCGTAGCACAGGGCTTCGCAGAGGGCAAGCTCGCTGCAGCTGTTATCGGTACATGGGAAGGTCCTGCAATTAAGAAAGAGATCGGCGAAGAGAATACCGGCGCATGCAAGCTTCCGACAGTTCTTATGGATGGTGAGCAGAAGCAGCTCGATTCATTCGGCGGCTATAAGCTCATCGGTGTAAACGTATACTCAGAGTATCCCTTCGCAGCTCAGACACTCGCATACTTCCTCAGCAGCAAGGATTCACAGCTCAAGAGATACGAGACCAGAGGTCTTATTCCTACCAACAAGGAAGCGGCTGCTGACGAAAAGGTAAAGAATGATCCCGCATTCAAGGCTATCGAAGACCAGAGACCCTATTCACATCCGCAGTGCACATCTGCTGGCGCTGTATACTGGGCTTCGGGCGTAGGCTCGATCGGCGGTGACCTCGTTGCAGCTAAGGGCAGGATCAGCGATGACGACCTTATGGCTAAGCTTAAGGGCGTTTAGGCTAACTGCAGACAGGCTTGATCTGACTGAATGCTTTTCTCCTATGGAGATCGAATGACCGGTCAATAACAAACGGTCGGGCATATCCGGCCGTTTGTGTTTCCGGAAAGATAACAGCAGATAAAAAGGAGTTGTATATGCTCAGAAAAAGTCTGAAAAATTTTCAATTATTTTTACGATTATTGCACAAAATATGCTGTGAAATCTTATACATAAGAATGAAATTGTTTTGCTCCGGATCATTTGTGTATTTTGACAGATAATTTGGAGCCGCTTTTATTTTTTGTTCTTTTTTGGAACAATTTTTACAGAAAGAATGCTCTTATTGGGATAAAATAAATAAAGTTGCAAAACGCTTATTGCTATAGTGCACAAACGGCAAATGTGCATTATTGATATAAAATAATCGTACAAATATGCAAAAGCAACAAAACGTCAAAATAGTGTTGTGATGAACAACAAAATAACACTTTGTTATTTATTGATATTGATAAAAATGACAATGCACTGTTGAAATCTGACGGATGCTGTGCTATTATTAATATAGCGGCGGAGTATGTCGGGCTTTTTGTGTTGCCAAAAAACGGAAACCTCTGACATTTACGCCAAGGGCACGGTTCCGTGCGAAAAAAAATTTTAAGAA
Organism: Ruminococcus flavefaciens; assembly: GCA_902780115.1. GTDB lineage: Bacteria > Bacillota > Clostridia > Oscillospirales > Ruminococcaceae > Ruminococcus > Ruminococcus flavefaciens_Y. The sequence continues at coordinate 1,305 of CACZEJ010000199.1, forward strand.
AGAGGGTCATTATTATGGCAAGTAAATCCAAAAAGGTCGTTGCTCTTATTCTTACTGCAATGATGGCAGTAACAGCTCTTGCAGGATGCGGCGGTTCTGACAGCAAGTCCGGTTCAACGAGCACTCCCGCTTCTGCTGCATCCAATACAGCTTCGACAGCTGAAGCAAAAACTGTTGATCTCAACGATGCTGAAACAGTAACATTCATCAAGGGCAAGCTCAGCATTCGAGAAGACACTCGTTAAGGAGTTCAAAGAGAAGTTTGAAGGTGACGGCCTTGAGATCAAGATCAAGACCACCACTAAGGGCGAGGACGAAGCAGGCGGCGCTATCATCGAGAACGCTAAGAAGGGCGGCGACGTATTCAGCTTTGCTGACGACCAGCTCACATCTCTTAATCAGAACGGCGCTATAGCTACAGTTGCTAAGTACTATGAGACAAGCGTAAAGGGTGACAACAGCGAAGAGGCTATCACCGTAAGCTCACTCGGCGACAAGCTCTATGCATTCCCGAAGACATCAGATAACGGTTACTTCATGTACTATGATAAGAGAGTATTTGACGAATCTGACCTCGACAGCATGGATAAGATGATCGAGAAGGCTAAGGCTGCCGGCAAGAACGTATATTTCAATATGGGTAATGCATGGTACAGCACAGGCTTCTTCTTCACAGCAGGCTGCACTATCAAGTATGAGAACAAGGTTCAGACAGCTACTCTCGGCACACCTCAGGGTCTTTCAGCTGCCAAGGCTAT